>NZ_JBKVXZ010000021.1:0-51093 GCF_046973065.1 Flintibacter sp.
CCAGGATGGACACGTCGAAGGTGCCGCCGCCCAGGTCGTACACCATGACCTTCTGAGCGGTCTCCTTATCCACACCGTAGGCCAGAGCGGCAGCGGTGGGCTCGTTGATGATACGCTTGACCTCCAGGCCGGCGATCTTGCCGGCGTCCTTGGTGGCCTGACGCTGAGCATCGGTGAAGTAAGCGGGGACGGTGATGACGGCCTCGGAGACGGTCTGGCCCAGATAGGCCTCGGCGTCAGCCTTCAGCTTCTGAAGGATCATGGCGCTGATCTCCTGGGGAGTGTACTTCTTGCCGTCGATGTCCACCTTATAGTCGGTGCCCATCTCACGCTTGATGGAAATAACGGTGCGGTCGGGGTTGGTGATCGCCTGGCGCTTGGCCACCTGGCCTACCATACGCTCGCCGTCCTTGGAAAAAGCCACCACAGAGGGGGTGGTACGGTTGCCTTCGGCGTTGGGGATGACGACGGCGTCGCCGCCCTCCATAACCGCCACGCAGCTGTTAGTCGTACCTAAGTCAATACCAATGATCTTGGACATAATGTGTTTCCTCCTAATATATGAAAAGATTGTTGTTTACAAAATTAATTTGGTTTTATATTGTCACGCTGCGGATTGGACGCACGGCCGGGTCGCTTTCGCTCCGTCTCGGGCTGGTCTGCGGACCGCTGTGCGGTCCTCCGCTCGCCCTCGCTCCGGTCCATCCGCGCTGCTCCGCACGCCTCCGCGCTTCGTATCAGTTAGCCACCTTAACCATGGCAAACCGGATGACCTTGTCGCCCAGCTGGAAGCCGGCCTGGAACACGTCGCAGACGGTGTTCTCGCCGAAGTTCTCATCCTCCACATGCATCACGGCATTGTGCAGGTTGGGATCAAAGGTCTGGCCCAGAGCGGGGATCTCGGTGATGCCCAGCTTTTCCAGCACGGTCTTAAGCTGGGTCATGGTCATCTCCACGCCCTTCTTAAAGGCCTCGTCGGCGGTCTCCTGCTTGAGTGCCCGCTCCAGATTGTCGTACACCGGCAGGAAGGCCACAGCCGCATCCGCTTTGGCGTCGTTCCAGATGGAGTCCTTCTCCTTGGCGGTACGGCGGCGGTAGTTGTCGTATTCGGCGGCCAGGCGCAGGTATTTGTCCTCCTGCTGGGCCACCTGATCCTTCAGGGACTCCAGCTCAGTGAGGAGGGGATCGGCGCTCTCGCTCTGAGCCTCGCCCTGGGGCTGGGTCTGCTCGGCCTGGGGTTCGGTCTGAACCTCAGCCTGCTGCTCCACCGGCTCCTGCTGCTCCGGAGCGGTCTGCTCCGCCTTATTTTCTTTCTTGCTCATGAACTAATGTTCCTCCTATTCCTGGTCGTTCCCGTCGCCGGGGGGAAGTTCCCCCTTACCGAACATCCGGGTCAGGCTGTCGGCGAAATAGGACAGGCGGGCGGTCACCTTGGCGTAGTCCATCCGGGTGGGTCCTACCACCCCGATGACGCCCCGCATATTATCTCCAATGTCATAGCTGGCCATGACCACGCTGGTATCCTTCAGCGCCTCGCTGACGTTTTCCGGCCCGATGAGAATATTCATATTCTGGCCGTTCTCCATGGATACCGGCAGCTTGGACCCCTCCTGGTTTTCCGCCAGGTAGGTCATCAGAGGCTTGGCCTTGTTCAGACTGCGGTACTCAGGGTGTTCCAGCAGATGGGTGATCCCCGAAGTGTGAATGGTCTGGCGGCGCTGCTCCTGAAGCACCTCGATGGCGTACTGCACCACCATGGAGATCAGGTTGAATGCCCCGGGTGCGGAACGGGTCTCCATCTTGTCCAGAGTCTGTTCCATCTCCTCCACGGTCAGACCTACAAAGGAGCTGTTCAAAACGGTGGACAGCAGCTGCAGCTGGGTGTCGGAAAGCTCATCGGACAGGTGGATAAGCTTGTTGCGCACCACCGAGTTGTCGGTCATCACCACAGCGATAAAGGCGTTTTCCTCTACCATCAGCAGGTCGTACCGCTTTACCGTCACCCGCTGCTTGGGCTGGGCCATGGTAAAGACGGGGTAGTCGCTGATCTGGGAGAGCACCTTGCCCGCCCGGTCGATGACCCGGTCCAGCTCCTCCATTTTCAGGTTCAGCGCGTCGTTGATGCGCTGGGTCTCCTGCATGGTCAGCTGGTGCTCACCCATGAGCTCGTTGACGTAGAGCCGGTAGCCCATGGGGGACGGAATCCGTCCGGCCGAGGTGTGGGGCTGCTCCAGATAGCCCAGTTCGGTGAGGTCGGCCATCTCATTTCGTATGGTGGCGGTGGAGATGTCCAGTCCGGCCTGCTCTGCCACGGCCTTGGAACCTACCGGTTCCGCGGTGGAGATATAGATCTCAACAATGGCCCGCAGGATTCGCTTTTTTCGATTGGTCAGCTCCATACTCTCGCCTCCATTTCTCATTCTATGTTTTAGCACTCATTCTCCCTGAGTGCTAAAGATAATGTACCACCCACCTGCAAGATTGTCAATAGGTACTTTATGAATTTATTTTAAACAAAAAAAGCCCGGCATTTCTTTGCAGAAATGCCGGGATACTGCTAATTTGACTTACCGTTGTTTCCCAGTCAGATATTGAATGGCGACCCGGTACCCCTCAAAGCCCATGCCGATAAAGGACTTCTCACAGGCCATCCCCGCATAGGAGATGTGCCGGAATTCCTCCCGGGCATTTACATCGGACAGGTGGACCTCCACCGCAGGCAGACCCACCGCCTTCAGGGCGTCCAGAATGGCCACGCTGGTGTGGGTATAGGCGGCGGGGTTGATGACGATGCCGTCCATCTTCCCGTAGGCCCACTGGATCTTGTCCACAACGGCCCCCTCGTGGTTGGACTGGAACAGCTCCACCTGAGCGCCGCACTCGTCTGCCGCCTGGCGGATAAAGGCCTCCAGGGCAGCAAAGTCCTGCTTGCCATAGATATCGGGCTCCCGAATGCCCAGCATGTTCAGGTTTGGGCCGTTAATCACCAACAGCTTCATTCCATCACCCTCTTGATAATTTCGTCCACGGTGTCCTCCACCGTGCCGTTGTTGTCCACCGTCACCTGGGCCATGGCCTCATAGAGGGGAGCCCGGCGGCGGTAGAGCTCCTCCCGGGGCACGCTCTGGGAGACAGGCCGGCCATCGGTGGGCAGCTTGTCAAGGTCCCGCCGCAGCCAGACCACCACGGAATTTTCCTCCATTCTGTCCCGGTTCTCCGTCCGGGTAACGATGCCCCCTCCCGCGGAGATGACCTGGCCGGACTCCTTGGCAATCTGGGCCAAGGCCCGGTGCTCCCGAACCCGGAACCCCTCCTCCCCTTCGGTGGCAAAGATGTGTGGGATGGAGCAGCCCACCTCTTCTATGATCTTCTCGTCCACATCGGCCAGAGGGCGGCCCAGCTTTTCAGCCAGTGCCTTGCCCACCGTGGTCTTGCCGCAGCCGGGCATTCCGATAAGGAGGATGTTTTTCGTCTCCCGCTCCAGCTTGGCGGTAATGTCGGCCACCAGTTCGTCGGGCAGCTTTTTGCCCTGGAACCGCTCCGAGGCCGCTTTGGCCTGGGCCACCAGCATCCCCAGGCCGTTGCCCCAGATGAGCCCCCGGCGCTGAGCCTGGAGGAGCAGCTGGGTTTTCGAGGGGTTATAAATGAGGTCAAAGACACCCTCACACTGGGGGAACTGGTCCAAATCCACGGGGGAAACTCCGTTATTGGGGTACATACCCACGGGGGTGGCGTTGACGATGATCTGGGCGTCGGCGTGGCGGTCCAGATTCTGATAGTTATTCTCTCCGGAACGGGAGATGGTGATGATCTCCCGGGCTCCCAGCTCGGAGAGCACTGCCCGCACCGTGAGAGATGCCCCGCCGCTGCCCAGCACCAGGGCTTTCCGGCCCTCCACCTGGGCTCCGGCGGACTTTAACAGGTACAAAAACCCATCATAATCGGTGTTGTCTCCCAGCAAGGTACCGTCGGGGCGGCGGAGGATGGTGTTCACGCTGCCGATGCGCCGGGCGGCCGGGGTGAGTTCGGCACAGTACTCCATCACCGTCTTTTTATAGGGGATGGTGACGTTAAGGCCGTGAAACTCCCCCTTGCGCAGGAACTCCCCCACCTCCTCCGGCTCCAGAGGGATGAGCCGGTAGGGGTAGTTCCCCAGCAGGCTGTGGATTTTGGGGGAAAAGCTGTGGCCCAGCTTGCGGCCGATGAGCCCGCAGTCCATCAGCAGATCACCTCATTGTAAGTGCCCAGATAGCGGAAGTGCTCGCTCTCCTCCTCCAGGTCCCGGAAGATACGCTCCATCTCGGGGGCATACACGGAGCACTCCAGGTCGAAGTAGAACATGAACTCGAACTCCCGGTCAGGGAGAGGACGGCTCTCCAGCTTGCGCAGGTTGATGCCCAGGGCGTAGAACTTGGACAGTACATTGTAAAGGGCGCCAGGCTTGTGGGGCAGGGTCATCATCAGAGAGGTGCGGTCGGCCCCGGGGTAGATCTCGGGATTCTTGGAGATGCAGATGAAGCGGGTGTAGTTGTTGTCCTGGTCCTGGACGTTCTGCTCCAGGAGGTTGAGCCCATAGAGCTCGCCGCAGAAGCGGGAGGACAGGGCGGCCACGTCCCGGCGCTCCGACTGGGCCACCATCTGGGCGGCCAGGGCGGTATTCTCCACCACGGTGACCTTCACGCCCTTCAGGGTGGACAGATATCCGGCGCACTGGCTGATGGCCTGCTGGTGGGAGAAGATCTCCTTGATGTCCTCCTTTTTCACCCCGTGCTTGCACAGCAGGTTGTGGCTCACCTTCAGGCGGGCGGAGCGGACGATGGAGAAGTTGTGCTTGGTCATCAGGTCGTAGATGGCGTTGACGGAACCGGCGGTACTGTTCTCGATGGGCAGCACGCCGTACTGGCACATGCCGCTCTCCACCGCTTTGAATACGTGCTCAAAGGTATTGAAGTAGAGGACGGTAGGAGCCTTGAAGATGCTGTCGCAGGCGATCTGGGAGTAAGCACCCTCCACACCCTGGCAGGCCACGGTAGCCCGCTGGGGGAAGAGGTCGGGGGTGGTGTCCAGGGCCTTGCGGATGGTCTCATACACCTTGGAGGTCACACCGGAGCAGGCGTTCTGGTAGGAGCGTCCGGCGGCCAGGATGGTGCGGTACACCGACTGGGTGTAGTCGGCCAGCTCCTCCCCCGCCTGCTCGCCTACCTTGCCCAGCAGGGCGCGCTCCCGGCCCGCGTCCAGGGTGGGCAGGCCGTTTGCCTGCTTATAGGCGGCCACCTCTTTGGAAACCTCCATGCGCTGCTTAAACAGGTCCACCATCTGCTGGTCGATGGCGTCAATTTTCTCTCTCAGATCCTTCAGTTCTTCCATCTTCAATCACTCCTTACCTATGGGTGCAATATTCTATGACTTAATAAGGTGGCGAAACGAAGTTTCGCACAAAGCTCTTTTGCGCGCGTGAGTCAAAACCGCAGTTTCGCCTCACGCGGCAAATTTGAATTGGCTTTTCCAATTCAAATTTGTAGTGATTGCACGTGAAAGAGCACCCTGACGGTTCCCTTTCACACTATCCCTCCCTCCGAAACCTCTTGCTTCTCAGAAGCGAAACGAAGTTTCGCACCAAGCTCTTTTGCTTACTTTTCTCTCGAGAAAAGTAAGTCGGTGAGAACGAGGGCTGTGACCGCCTCTACTACGGGAACCGCCCGGGGAACGATGCAGGGGTCATGGCGGCCGGTGACCACCAGCTCCTCCACCTGCTTTTTCGACAGGCTCACCGTCTGCTGCTGCTTGGCAATGGACGGGGTGGGCTTCACAGCCAGGCGGAACACCAGGGGCATGCCGTTGGTAATGCCCCCCAAAATGCCTCCGGCGTGGTTGGTCTCGGTGACCAGCTTCCCGTCCTTCACGGTAAAGGGGTCGTTGTTCTCCGAGCCCCGCATAGTGGCCACTCCGAAACCCGCGCCAAACTCCACGCCCTTCACCGCCGGGATGCCAAACAGGGCGGCGGCCAGGCGGTTTTCCATCCCGCCGAACATGGGCTCTCCCAGTCCGGCGGGCACCCCGGTGACCAGACACTCCACAATGCCGCCCACCGAGTCGCCCTCCTCCTTGGCCTGGAGGATCACTTTCCGCATGCGCTCCCCCGCCTTCTCGTCCATGACGGGGAAGGGCGCGCGCTTCAGGGCGTCCAACGTCTCCACACTCTCCCCCATGGGGTCGAAGGGCCGGTCGGCCTCTCCGGCGATGGAGGCGATGTGGGCGGCCACCTCAATTCTCCGGCGCTTCAGTATCTGGAGGCAGATGCCGCCCGCAATGCATAGAGGAGCAGTGAGGCGGCCGGAGAAATGTCCTCCCCCCGCCACGTCCTGGAAGCCGCCGTACTTCACCTGGGCGGTAAAGTCGGCGTGGCTGGGGCGGGGTTTGTCCCGGAGTTGGGCATAGTCCTGGGAGCGGGTGTTGGTATTCTCAATGAGGGCGGCCAGGGGCGCCCCGCAGGTCACATCGTCCACCAGACCGCTGAGAAACTTGGGCAGGTCGGCCTCCTTGCGGGGGGTGGAGGTGGCGTTCTGTCCCGGAGCCCGGCGCTTTAAAAACCGCCCCAGCTCCTCCATGTCCACCCGCTCCCCGGCGGGCAGGCCGTCCACCACTACCCCAATGGCCGGGGAATGGGACTGTCCAAAGACAGACACGTGGATATGTTCACCCAGATATGAGGCCATGTATTTCTCCTCCCAACGCAGTGTAGTCCTCCCAGAACCGGGGGTAAGATTTTTTCACGCACTCGGCCCCCAGGATGGTCACCGGCTCTTTGCAGGCCACAGCGGCCACGGCGGCCATCATGGCAATGCGGTGGTCGTTGCAGCCGTCCACCGTACCGCCCTCCAGGTGGTCCAGCCCCTCCAGAATGAGGGTGTCCTCCCCCACCTGAGCCTTGGCTCCCAGGGCATTTAACGTGCGGGCGATGGTCTCCAGGCGGTCGCTCTCCTTCATGCGCAGCCGCCCGGCGTTTACAAACCGAGTAGTTCTCTTCCGCACCGCCGCCATGACGGCCAGCGGGGGCGCCAGGTCGGGGCACTGAGACAGGTCAATGTCCACATTCCCGGGCCTGGCCAGCTTCCAATAGAGGGTGCCGATCTGCCGGTCTCCCTGGACGGAATCGGGATTGAGCCCCTGTATGTCTACCTGAGCTCCCAGGAAGTTGGCGGCGTACCAGAAAGCGGCGCCCGACCAGTCGGCCTCCAGGGTCAGGTCCCGGGCCTGATAGGTCTGGTTTCCCGGCACCAGAAAGCCGTCCTCCTGCTCCTCTACCTTTATATCGAACCGGCGGAGCATATCCAGCGTCATATCCACATAACCCCGGGATTCCAGGGGTGTGGTGAGGACGATCCGGCTGTCTCCAGGCAGCAGAGGCAGGGCATAGAGCAGTCCAGTGATAAACTGGCTGGACACGTTGCCGGGAAGGGCATAGACGCCCGGCTCCAGCTGACCCGCCACAGTCAGACAGGCCCCCTCCTGGTTCCATGAAATTCCCTTCTCCTCAAACAGGCGGATGTAGGGACCTTGGGGCCGCTCCATCAGCCGTCCCCGGCCGGTAAAGTGGCCTCCACCCCGCACAGCCAGAGCCACCGGGATGAGAAAGCGCAGGGTGGAGCCCGACTCGCCGCAGTCCAGCAAAGGCAGCCCATCCGCCTGTGCGGGCTGCCCGCTTTTCAGGGCGGCTACACAGTCCTGAGTGGCCTGGATATCCTGGGAAACCGCCAGGTTGGAGAGCTTGCCCTCCCCTTGGGCCAGCATGAGGGCAAGCACCGCCCGGTGGGTCTGGGACTTGCTGGAGGGCGGGGTGACCGCTCCCTTCAGCGTTCCCGGCAGAATGGTCACATTCATGTCAGTTTCCTTTCCACATGGGGGTCAAAGCCTCCAGCAGCGCCTCCCGGGGCATGGCGTGGGGAACGGCCTTTCCCAGCTCCTCCAATACAATGAGGCGAATGTCGCTGCCGGCGTTCTTCTTGTCCAGGCCCACCGCCTCCACCAGGGTATCCCAGGTACAGGGAATGGTGAGGGGCAGCTGGTACTCCTTTAATATATTCTGGATGGTCTCGGTGGTTCCGGCGGGAGTGATGCCCATCTGTTCCCCCAGCCGGGTAGCTACACACATGCCTGCGGCCACTCCCTGGCCGTGGGTCCAGGTCTCGTAGTGGCCGGCCAGCTCAAAGGCGTGACCAATGGTGTGGCCGAAGTTGAGGACCATCCGCTCGCCGGTGTCCCGCTCATCGTTGAGAACCACCTTGCGCTTGATGTCGCAGCAGGTGTGGATGACCTCCTCGATGTGCTCCATCACGCCCTCTCGTCCGCCCCAGGCGGCCAGCTTGTCAAAGAAAGCCTGGTCCCGGATACAGCCGTACTTGATGACCTCGGCCATACCATCGGAGAAGGTACGGTCAGTGAGGGTGGTGAGCACTTCCGGGTCAATGAGCACACCCTTGGGCTGCCAGAAGGCCCCGGCCAGGTTCTTGCCTGCGTGCAGGTCGATGGCCACCTTGCCGCCCACAGAGGAGTCCACCTGAGCCAGGAGGGTGGTGGGGATCTGGATGTAATCTACACCCCGCAGCACGGTGGCGGCGGCAAAGCCCGCCAGGTCGCCCACCACGCCGCCGCCCAGGGCGACCACGGCGTCGGTGCGGGTCAGGCGGGCGGCCATCATGGCCTCCCACAGCTCCTGGAGCCGCTCCACGCACTTGCTCTCTTCCCCGGCGGGAACCGTGTGGAGCACAGCGGTAAAGCCGGCCTTCTCCAGGCTGTCCAGCACCCTTTGTGCGTAGAGGGGACCTACCGTGCTGTCGGTAACCACAAAGAGGGCCTTGGCCCGGGGCAGCACCGCCTTGCACCGCTCGCCTACCTTATCCAGAAGGCCACGCTCAATTTCAATGTCGTAGGCCCGCCCAGGCAGGTCTACCGTCAGGATTTTACTCATTGTCCATCCACCTTCTCTTTGCAGATCCGGCCCTCCGCCAGGAGGGTACAAAGCCGGTCGCCGTTGCCCTGCTCCAGAGCTTCCCGGTACTCCTGAAGACTGCTGATCATCTGGTCCAGCTCCTGGAGCAGGAAGGTCCGGTTCTCCAGAAACAGGTCGGTCCACATGTGCTCGTTGAGCCAGGCCACCCGGGTCAAATCCATGTAGCTGCCCGCCGAGTAGCCCTTGTGCATCTGGGCTCGGGGGCTTTTGACATAGGCGTTGGAGATGACGTGGCACATCTGGGAGGTATAGGCGATCATCTCGTCGTGGTGCTCCGCGGTGGTCACCGTCAGGTGGGCAAAGCCGGCGGGGGTGAGGAGCTTTTTCACCCGGTCCAGCAGTAAAATATCGTCGGCCTGGGGTGGGACCACTACCATAGGCGCCCCGTCAAACATATCCGCCTTGCTGTTGGCAAAGCCGGAGAACTGGGTGCCCGCCATGGGGTGGCCGCCCACAAAGGTGAAGCCATACTGCTCCGCCAGGCGGAAGCCCACCTTGCAAACCTCCTGCTTGACGCCGCAGCAGTCCATCACCAAAGTGGTGCCGGGGATGTAAGGAGCCATGCGCTCCAGATACTCCATGGTCACCTCGGGGTACAGGGCCACCAGCAGCAGCTCGCACTCCCCGATGGTGTTCTCGTCCAGGTCGCCCGCCAGCACCCCCTGGAGCTTGGCAAAGTCCTGGACGACCCGGTTTCCGTCGTAGCCGTAGACGGTGGCGCCGCTGCGCTCGTAGGCCTTGGCCAGGGAGCCTCCGATGAGGCCCAGACCTGCAATTCCAACTACCATGCCTGCCTCCTTACTCCTCGCTCAGGGCGGCGGCACGCACCCGGCGCACCGCCTTGGCCACGTCCTCAAACTGCTCGGGCCGCAGGGACTGGGCGCCGTCGCACAGGGCGTGGGGCGGATCGTTGTGGACCTCGATGATGAGGCCGTCGGCGCCGCAGGCGGCGGCCGCCATGGCCATGGGCTTGACATACCGGGCCACGCCGGTGGCGTGGCTGGGGTCCACCACCACGGGCAGATGGGTGAGCTCATGGAGAACGGTAACGGCGGACAGATCCAGGGTGTTGCGGGTGGCAGTCTCAAAGGTACGGATGCCCCGCTCGCAGAGGATAACGTTCTCGTTGCCGCCGGCCATGATGTACTCCGCGCTCATCAGCAGCTCCTTGAGGGTGTTGGCCAGGCCGCGCTTGATGAGGATGGGTTTTCTTGTCTTTCCCAGCTCCTTCAAAAGCTCAAAGTTCTGCATATTCCGGGCGCCCACCTGGATGACATCCACGTCCTCGAAGAGAGGCAGGTGGTTGGCGTTCATGATCTCGGTGACGATGGGCAGTCCGGTCTCCCGCTTGGCCTCCAGCAGCAGCTCGATGCCGTCGGCCTTCAGGCCCTGGAAGTCATAGGGGGAGGTGCGGGGCTTGAACGCACCGCCCCGGAGCATAGTGGCTCCGGCGGCCTTGACGCTCTTGGCCACCGAAATGATCTGCTCCTCGCTCTCCACGGAACAGGGCCCGGCGATCAGGGCGAAGTTTCCGTGGCCCACTTTCAGCTTCTGCTCGCCAACTTCGATGATGGAGTCCTTGGGATGGAACTTCCGGTTGGCACTTTTAAACGGCTCAGAAATATGCTTGACCCCCTCTACAATATCCAGTCCGGTGATCAGGTCGTCATCCAGCTTGCTGATGTCGCCGATGACGCCGATGATGGTGGCGTAGTCTCCCTTGGAAACGTGGGTACGCAGGTTCTGGGCCTCGATCCACTGGATCAGATCCCGTACCCGCTCTTCCTTGGCGTCCTGTTTTACAATGATAATCATAGCTGTTCTCCTCCTTGCTTCACCGGGCAAATGAAAAAGCCTGCGGTGAAGTGTCATTCACCGCAGGCCTAAAACTTCCCTATTCCCCGCTTACGCGAAACTGGGGAGCCCATTGTTTGCAGCAAAAAACACTCTTACCTTTTTGAACCAAAAGCCAAAAAAGTAAAAGTAGCCAAAAAAGTAAGCCGCAAACTGCTTCATCATGAAATTTGGCTCCTTTCCTCGTTCTCGCGTTGGGTTGTTTTTATGGTAGCACCGGCTTTTCTCCCTGTCAATCATAAAACAATAGGATATTTTCACAAAATTATATTCTTGCCAAGCCTCATGCTTTTGTTATTTTGCCGCCATTTCCAGACATAAAAACCCCCGGGTCTTGCCAGACCCGGGGTAAAAGAGAGGGGAGAGGAAAACCGATGAGAAATCGGTAGAACGTAATATTACCAGCTGTATCCGCTGAAGGGCCAGCCATAGGAGCCGCCGGACTGCTGCTGTTGCTGTTGCTGCTGATTGGACTCCTGCTGGACCTGATTGGCAGCCTCAGTCTGCTCATTCTTCTCGTCGAAGGTAATGGAGAGGGTGATCTTATCGCTGCCCCGCAGAACCGTCAGAGTGGCGGTGTCGCCGGCCTTGTAGTTGCTGGACAGGGCGGCAGTGAGGGCGGAGCTGGAGTCGATGGCGGTTTCGTCAATGGCGGTGATGATATCGCCCTGCTGCAGGCCAGCCTTCTGGGCGCAGGATCCGTCCGCCACGCTCTCCACATAGGCGCCGGCGCTGATGCCGTAGCGCTGCGCGTACTCAGGCACGGAGGAGACCTGAACACCCATATAGGGCTTGCCGGTAACGTAGCCGTGCTCGATGAGATCTTCGATGATATCCTTGACATCGTTGATGGGAATAGCGAAGCCCAGACCCTCAGCAGACACACCGGAGGAGGACTCGGTCATCTTGGCGGAAACCACACCCACCACATTGCCGTAGCTGTCAAACAGGGGGCCGCCGGAGTTGCCGGGGTTGATGGCACAGTTGGTCTGCAGCACGTTGAGGGTGGTAGAAACGGTGTTGCCGTTGGCATCCTGGCTGGAGGTGGTGATGAGCCGGTCCAGAGCGGAGACGATGCCGTCGGTAAGGGTATAGGTCAGCTCGCCCAGGGGGTTGCCGATGGCGTAGACGCTTTCGCCCACCACCAGCTGGCTGCTGTTGCCCAGGGTGACGTGCTGCAGGCCGGTGGCATCGATTTTCAGCACAGCAATGTCGTTATCCTGCTCGCCGCCCACCAGCTGGGCGGTGTACTTGGTGCCGTCGGCAAAGGAGACCTCAATACTGACGGAGGAATCGTTGGCTGCGTCCTCAATGACATGGTAGTTGGTGACGATGTAGCCATCCTGGGTCAGCACAAAGCCGGAACCGGTAGCGGCAGAGGTGGTGGTCTGGCCGAAGATATTCACCGTGGTGTTCACAGTAATGCCCACGCAGGAGGCCAGGTTGGCCGCGTAGAGCTGCTCGGGAGTCATAGGCTCCCCGTTATTGTTGTTGACCATCGTCTGTACGGTGGGGCGATTTCCCTCATAGATCACGGTTCCGCCCCGGCTCAAATTCTGATACAGGGCTGCACCGCCCACGCCGGCGCCGCCGCCCACGATGGCACAGGCCAGCACCAGGGCTACGACCTTCTTGGAAAAACCTCTGCCCGGCTTCTTCCGGTTCTCGGGTCCTTCCGGATTGGGAACCGCGGGGGTGGGATCAACATATTCTCCAAAGCTTCCCCGGTAGCCGTCATTCTCGCTATTATAAAAGTTGAACTCGTTGTTTTCCATAACTGCTTCACTCCTCTATGGTCTCTTAGAGGTCCTCCTCCGTTCGACTGGGGCAAGTATAAAGGAAAAATATGAAGAAACCATGAAGAAAAAGCATGCGTTTTTTGAATTTTCCCAAAACAAATTTTGACAGCTTATCCAGCTATTCGCTCTCGGGGCGCTCCCGCAAAATGGCGATCACATCCTCCACAGCAGCCTCCGCGTCTGCCCGAACCCCGTCAAACAGGCCCAATTTCACCAGATTCAGGGCAATCAGCAGGACAGTTGGGCCAAAAATCATCCCCAGCACGCCGCCCAGACGCATACCTACATAGATGCTCACCAGGGACAAAATGGGAGACAGACCGGTCTGGTCGCCCACAAATTTGGGCTCGCCCACCCGGCGAAACAGGGCGATCAGTCCCCAGATCACCATCAGACGGATGGCGCCCCCCAGATTTCCGGTAAACAGGTCAATGACCGCCCAGGGCACCATGACGGTCCCGGCGCCGATGATGGGGATAAAGTCCATCACCGCCAGCACCAGGGCCAACAGCAGGCCGTAGGGCTGATGGATGAGAAAGAAGCCGCCCAGCAGGATAAAGAACACACCCACCGACAGGAGAAACTCTGCCTTCAGATATCCTCCGAAGGCCGCCAGGGCAGTATCCCGCACCTGGATCAGAAAGGCCAGCAGCCGCCGGTCGGTGCGCCGGGCCGCTGCGGTGCGCAGGTCGGGGTAGTCAGCGGTGAGCAGATAGGAGGCCATAATATAGATGATCAGCGCCAGGCCAAAGGAGGGCAGGCTCAGTGCCTTATCCTTGGCATAGTTCACCAGCCCCTCCAGCATCCCTGGCAGGGTGTTTTTCAGCCACTCCAGCACGCTGTCCCACACCGAATCTACCGTCTCGTTGAGAGCCGGAGGCACCAGGTCCCAGAAGCGAGCAAAAATCTGCTCCAGCTGCTGGAAGATCCCTTCCAGATTGGCCAGCAGGTCGTCCCAGCTCTGCACCAGGGAGATCAGCTGGGCTCCAGCGGCATAAATGAGGCCGCCCAACGCCGCGCCCATCAGCCCGAACAGTAGCACCAGCACCAGCAGCGACCATAGCTTTCGGGAGCCTCCCAGAGTGCTCCTCAGCCACCGCACCACCGGATGGAGAATGGCGGCGGTGATGAGGGCGGCCACAAAGGGGGCCAGCAGGGACAGCAGAGGCAGCCCCACCTTCCACAGCAGCCACAGTCCCGCCAGCAGCAGCACCAGCCGAATGCCGATCCGGAACCACAGTCTTCCTCTGGCCCGCCAGGTCAGCTTTTGTTCTTTCATCTCATGTCACTCCTTGTTTCCACGCCAAAATGGACACAGCGGCCCCGCACCGGAGTTTCCGGAGCGGGGCCGCAAAGAAGATCACTGTTCCCGGTATACCACACCGATGAGGTTGGGACCGGCATTGATGGCGATGACGCCGCCGATAGGATAGACCATATCGGCAGGAGCGCCGAACTCCTCCTCGCAGGCCCGAATCAGAGCATCGGCCATGGGGGCGTTGTCCGCCTTGATGACCATGTAGTGGCTGGCCGCCTGACGGGTCTTGCGGCAGCGCTCCATAATGGCGGGGATGATGTTTTTCTCTCCACGTACCTTGGAGAGGATCTTGGACTCGCCGTTTTCAAAAGTCATGATGGGCTTGAGTCCCAGGGCGTCGCCCACAAAGGCGGCGGCCGCCGACACACGGCCCGACTTCTTGGCAAAGCGCAGGTCCAGCGGGGCAAAGAGCACCCGCACGTGGTCCAGCCAGTCCTGAATATAGGCCACTACCTTGTCCGGATCGGTGCCCACCGCAGCCATCTTGGCTCCCTGAACCACAGCCCAGCCGTAGGTCATGGTGTAGTTGCGGGAGTCGATGATGGTGATCTGGAAATTCTCCCGGGCCTCGGGATGCTCCTCATAAAACTCCTCCCGGGCCTGGACGGCGTTCTGATGGGTGGCCGATCCCTTGGAGTTGATGGAGGTATAGATGAGGTGGGTATAGCCGTTATCGTAAGCCTGCTCAAAGCACTGCTCAAAGACATAGGGATTGAGCTGGGCATGGGTGGGGATCTGCGGGGCGCTGAGCAGCATCCCGTAAAACTCCTCCGGAGTAAAATCGTAGCCGTCTTCATACTCCTTGTCCCCCATGGCGATGGGGAAGGGGAGCACCTGAATATCCAGCTCCTCCCGCAGGGCGCGGGGGATGTCGGCGGCAGAATCGGTAACCATTTTTACGTAAGCCATAGCGGCCTCCTAAATCAAAATCTTATGTGTCCTCGCGACAGCCTTGCATAGGGGCTGTCTGGGGCCATTATTGCAGAAAGGGCAAGGCTTGTCAAGAAAAGGGAGTCAATCTTTGCGTTTTTCTAATTTGACCCGGGAGCCGTCCGGCTTCTGCAGCCAGGTGTTGTTCAGCTGTCCCTCCAGGTTGGCCTTCACCGAGTCGATATAGGCCCGGCGCAGCTTGCCCCGCTCCTCTTTCTCCTCCTCGGTCAGTTCCCGCTTCTTGGCCAGCCGGGCCAGCTCATTGATGCGGTCAATGTCCTTTTGCTCCATGGTTTTCCTCCTTCCGCCCGGACGCCAGCCGGTCCAGGCGCTGCATCAAAAATTGGGCGCACAGCCCGGTAAACAGTCCTGCCCCCGCTCCGGCGATCACCAGGTAGGGCAGGTAGGCCAGCACCGCCCAGGTCTTCATCACCCCGGCGGCCACCAGCAGCTGGCCCAGGTTGTGGCAGATGGCGGTCAGGGGGCTGCACAGCCACAGCTGCTTCACGGTGAGCAGGCGGCGCAGCCCCACCATGGCCAGCCAGCACAGAAGTCCGCCGCCCAGGCTGTACAGCAGGGTCATCATCTGTCCGGAGAACACCGCGCCCAGAAACACCCGGCTCACCAGCACCAGCAGGGCGTCTCCCGCCCC
This sequence comes from Flintibacter sp., assembly GCF_046973065.1. Classification (NCBI taxonomy): domain Bacteria; kingdom Bacillati; phylum Bacillota; class Clostridia; order Eubacteriales; genus Flintibacter; species Flintibacter sp. Next base: position 15,564 of record NZ_JBKVXZ010000021.1, read on the forward strand.
CAGGGCAAAGACGGTGTACACCGTTACGATATTGGCAAGGCCCAGCTTGACCCCCGGGATAGGCACCGCCACCGGGATCTGGGCCTCCACCATAAAGATGGTCAGGGCAATGGCGGTGAGCAGAGCCAGCCGGGTCACCCGCCGCGCCCCTTTAACCGGCCGCTGCGTCAACCTGGCTCCCTCCTCCCGTGATCTGGATGATGACCTGATTGGGCAGGCAGACGATGGGCTCGCTGCCGTCGCCGATCCACCCCTGGTGGACACAGATCTGGTCCGGGCAGGAGGCCTCACTGATGCAGATGCGCCCCGGCTCCACCTGCACGGTATTGAGCGCCCCGTTCTCCCCCTCGATGACAAAGGAGTAGGGCTCCTTCACCTGGGTCAGGTCGATCTCCCGGAGCACCTGCCCCTTCTGGGTGATCTTGGCGATCTGGGCCTCCTTGGGGTTCAGCTTGCGCCATACCAGCACGCCCGCCGACAAAAGCACCACGGCCGCCAGCACGCCGGCAAGGATCTTGGTCTGTTTGTTCATCGGTGGATCACCGTCACTTCCCGGTCCTGGTAGCCGTCAGCCAGGGTAAAGTGCTCCTCCAGGCCTTCGGTCACCGCGATGGTACCGTCCTGGGAGACAAAGATGGCCTCAAAGTCCAGCTCCGGGTGGTCCTTCCAGAACTGGGCGCCCTTCTCCTCCCCCATGACGAATAAGGCGGTGGACAGAGCGTCACACACCGTCCCGTCGGAGCCTACAATGCTCACCGAGTCCACCCCGCTGTCGGCGGGAGCGGCGGTGGCAGGGTCCATGATGTGGCAGTAGGTCTGGCCGTCCTGCTCAAAGTAGCGCTGGTAATCTCCGGAGGTAACCACCGCCTGGTCAGCCACCTCCACAATGGCCAGATAGCCCCCCTCCTGGGAGTTGGGGTCCTGGATGCCTACCCGCCAGCGGGAGCCGTCCGGCTTGGTCCCCACCGTCTGAATGTTGCCTCCCAGCTCCAGCAGAGCGGAGGTCACCCCTAGCTCCTTCAGGTCCTGAGAGAGCACCTCCCCCAGGCGGCCCTTGGCCACGGCGCCCAGGTCCAGGGACATGCCGCCCGGCAGACGGGCCTGGCCGGTCTGCTCATCCAGCTCCACCTGGGTGTAGTCGATGGTCCCCACCAGCTGCTCCAGCTCTGTCTCATCAGGCACCCGGTACGCCCCGGTGGGAAAGCCCCAGGCCTGCACGGCGGAGTATGCAGTGAGATCCAGCGCTCCGTCGGTGAGGGCACACAGCTCCAGACCGCGGCTCAAAATCTCCCGGGTATCCTCAGACAGCTCCACCCAGTTTCCGCCGCTGTGGTTCAGCGCCCAGATTTCGCTCGTTTCATCGGTGGCCGACCACAGCTTTTCCAGCTTCTGAATGGTCTGCTCCGCCTGATCCAGCCCCTGCTGGGCCTGATCGCCGTAGACGGTGAGCAGCATCACCGTATCCATGGCAAATACCTGGCTGCTCTGGGAGGAAACTTCCTTCTCTCCCCCGCAGCCCGTCAGCACCGCTCCCGCCGCCAGCACGCCGGCCAGCAGCAAACTCAGCCGCCCCTTCACAGCAGCTCCCGGTACATGGCCGCCGCGTCGGCCTTGCCCACGTTGTCGGCCACCAGCAGCACCTCTACCTTTACCACCCGCTCGCCAAAGCGCAGCTCCAGCACGTCTCCGGCCTTTACGTCGTAGCTGGCCTTCACCGGCCGGCCGTTGGCGGTGACCCGCTGGTTGTCGCAGGCCTCATTGGCCACCGTGCGCCGCTTGATGAGCCGGGATACCTTCAGCCATTTATCCAGTCGCATTGCATTGTCCTTTCCAAAGCAAAAGATAATTTCCAAGAAAAAGGGGCGCCGCCTTCCGCGGCGCCCCCAAGGGTCAGCGTTGCAGTGCTTCAGCCCGCCACCGCGTCCTTCAGAGCCTTGCCGGCCTTGAAGACAGGGGTCTTGGTCTGGGGGATCTCGATCTCGGTGCCGGTCTTGGGATTGCGGCCCACCCGAGCAGCGCGGGTCTTCACCTCAAAGGAGCCAAAGCCCACCAGCTGCACCTTCTCCTCCCGGGTCAGCGCTTCGGCAATGGCCTCCACGGTGGCAGTAATGGCAGCCTCAGCGTCCTTCTTGGACAGCTGGGTCTTATCGGCCACGGCGTTGATGAGTTCGGTCTTGTTCATAGCGTGTCTCCTCCTAAGAATTTGCGCGGCCTTGGGAAAGGCCTGTCCTTTGCGTGGGGCGTTTCAGCCCTCCTGTTGCTTGGCGCGGGCCCAAAGCTCCTCCAGCTGGGCCAGCTCCATCTGGTCCAGGCTCTCTCCCTGGGCCAGCCGCTCCACAGCGCGAAAGCGGCGGATAAACTTTTCGCAGGCCTGAGTCAGCGCCTGCTCGCTGTCCACGTGGAGAAAGCGTCCCGCCTTCACCGCGGCAAACAGCAGGTCGCCCAGCTCCTCCTGGGGGTCTCCGTCGCCCTGAGCGGCGCGGCGCAGCTCCCCCACCTCCTCGTCCAGCTTGTCCAGGGCGGGAGCCAGGTCCGGCCAGTCAAAACCCGCTTTGCGGGCCTTGTCCTGCAATTTTTCTGCCCGGATCAGGGCGGGCAGAGAGCGCGCCACCGCATCCAGCGTGTCGCCGGCGGTGCGCTGGTGCTTCTCCTGGCGTTTCTGGGCGTCCCAGGTCTCCAGAGCCTGGTCGCTGTCCTCCGCCTGCACGGTGCCAAACACGTGGGGGTGGCGGAAGACCATCTTCTTGGCCACGCCGTCCACCACATCCTGGAAGGTAAACAGACCTTCCTCCTTGGCCATCTGGGCGTGGAACACCACCTGGAGCAACACGTCCCCGAGCTCCTCTTTCAGGTGCTCCGGGTTCTTTTTGTCAATGGCCTCTGCGGCCTCGTAGGCCTCCTCCAGCATGTTGCGCCGGATGCTCTCGTGGGTCTGCTCCCGGTCCCAGGGGCACCCCCCCGGGTGCGCGCAGCAGAGCCACGATCCGCTCCAGATCCTCCATGCCATAGGAGTCCATGCACTCAAAATTTACCACAACTTCGCTTCCTTCGCAAGGTATTTTTTACGCATCTGTTAAGAAAGATGCAGAATCCGGGCAATTTTCTCTCCCTTTGGCATGAGCGCCAGGTCCTCCTTGGTGATGGCCCGCAGCACGATCACCAGCACGCCGTAGATGACCACCGCCACCAAAATGGCGGCCAGCGTGGACACGGCGTTGCCCATTCTGCCTGCGGCAAGCAGCTTGGCCAGCAGACCGTGGACCGCCCAGGCTCCCAGGCCCATCACCGCGGCGGCGGCGGCGGGCTTGGCAAACAGGGGGATATACTTGGGACAGCCGTGAATGACCCGGGCCATGACAATGAGGTCCAGAATGAGACACAGGGCAAAGCAGAAGATGTTGCCCAGGGGCGCGCCGTAGATGCCCACCTGGGGCAGCACCACTACATTGTAGTTGAGCACGATCTTGATGACGCCTCCGGCCAGCATGATAATGACCGGCAGATTCACAAAGCCGTAGGCCTGCAAAATGGAGTTGCATACCAGCATCATACACACGAACACCGTGGCCAGGCCCAGGGTGGACAGCAGAGGACCGGCCAGCTCCGCGGTGAGGCTGGGGAAAATCAAAGCCATGATGGGCTTGCCCAGTACGTACAGGCCCACACCCATGGGGAAGGCCAGCAGGGCAGAGATGCGCAGGGCGGAACCTGCCACCCGGCTGGCGCCCTTCCGGTCCCGGCGGGCCAGGGTACCGGAGACCGCGGGGATGACCGCAGCGGTAATGGCCGCCATGAGGGAGGTGGGCAGGTTATAGATGTTCAGGGCTCCGTTGTAGTTGCCGTAGAGGGTGCGGCTGGCCGCCTCCAGGGCGTCGTGGAGAGCCCCGGCGGTCTTACTTCCATCCGCCAGCTGGTCAGACAGCAGGGACATGGAGACGGCCGTTCCCTCCGGCAGGGTGGCCTGCCAGGCCTTCAGGGCGCTCTCCAGCGTATCAAAGTCCATAAAGTCCTTGTACAGGGCCCAGCAGTCGGTATTTTCCAGCAGGGCCCGCTGGAGCTGGCCCTGGACCAGAGAGGAGTCGATGACAGTGACGATACCCACCATGGAGGAGCTGATGGTAATGGGCACGGCGATCATCAGCAGATTGCGGATGATGGTGGCGTTGGAGTCGGGGGTGTCCTTGGCCAGGCCCTCCCGGCTGCGGCCCATGAGATAGTTGAGCAGCATGTAGGCCAGGGCCACGATGGTACCCACCGTCACGCCGGTGATGGCGCCGGCGGCGGCGTGGCTCTGGTCGGCTCCTGCCTTTACCAGCCAGTAGGCCAGTCCCAGGCCTACCACCAGCTTACACAGGGCCTCGATGATCTGGGAGACGGCGGTGGGCGTCATGTTCCCGTGACCCTGGGCATAGCCCCGGAAGGCGGACAGACAACCCACGCAGATAACCGCCGGAGCCAGGGCGCGGATGCCGGGGGCGGCCTGGTCGTCGTTCATCAGGGCGGCCAGCTGTGCCGAGCCAAAGGACATGATGAGGAAGGACAGCACACCCAGGGTAAGAAACAGGGCCAGGGACAGCCGGAACACCCGGCGCACCTGGTTTTGCCGTCCGGTGGCGTTCGCCTCGCTGACCAGCTTGGACACGGCCACGGGCAGGCCCGCGGTGGAGATGGTGAGCAGCACGGCGTAGATGTTGTAGGCGTTGCCGAAGTCGGCGCTGCCCTGCTCCCCGATGATGTTGATCAGCGGGATCTTGTAGAACATGCCGATGAGTTTGACCACCATGATACCCACGGCCAGGATGGCGGCTCCGCCGAAGAAGGTGTTTTGTTTTTCCGGCCGGGCCACCCGGCGGGGTGCATGACTGTGTTGGGCCATTCGTTAGGTCCTCCTTGTATTTTGGAGAGTCAGGCGGCGCTGCCGCCCGGATGATCTCAGGCTTGGGGGAAATTTTTCGGCAGGGCGTAGTGCTCCACCTCATAGCGGATGCGCTCCAGGTCCAGGGTGAAGAACTCCCCCTTCTCATATATGACCTGTCCCCGGGCCATATTCATCTCCACATTGGAGCCACGGGCGGCGTAGACCAGATTTTCCTCCACGTCGTGGCAGGGCATCAGGTTGGGGGCGCTGAAGTCCACCAAAATGAGGTCGGCCATCTTCCCCGGTGCAATAACGCCGGTGTCCCGGCCCAGAGCCTCGGCTCCGTTGACGGTGGCCATGGCAAGCGCCTCGTGGGCGGTGACCGCCATGGGGTCATACTGGACTCCCTTGTGGAGGATGGCGGCCAGCTTGATCTCCTCAAACAGGTCGGTATTGTTGTTGGAGGACACGCCGTCGGTGCCCAGGGTCACGTTGACCCCAGCCTTCAGCAGCTGGGGCACCCGGGCCACACCGGAGCCCAGCTTCAGGTTGGACACCGGGTTGTGGACAGCGGTAATATGCTTTTGGGCCATAAGGGCCATGTCCTCGTCGGTGACCCATACGCAGTGGGCGGCGGTGCCGCCCCGCTCCCACACGCCGTACTGGTCCAGCAGAGCGATGGGGGTCTTTCCGTATTTCTCCAGGCAGCTCTCATGCTCCAGTTTGGTTTCAGAGATGTGCACCTGCATGCCCAAATTGTGCTGGGCGGCGTAGTCGGCCATCCACTGCCAAAGGGGCGGGTTGGAGGTATACTCCGCGTGGATGGAGGCATCCACCAGAATCTGTCCGTCTCCGGCCCCGTGCCACTGCTCAGTCAGCTCCTGCTGGTTGCGGCAGTCGTTACACTTTTCGGGGGAAAAATCTTCGGGCGCGCCGAAGTACACTCCGCCGCAGGACAGGTTGGCAGAGATGCCCGCCTTCATGATTTCCTGGGCGATGGTGCCGGTGTGCATATACATATCCGCAATACAGGTGGTGCCGCCGGCGATCATCTCAGCCAGGCCCAGAGCTGCTCCGGCGGCCACGGCCCGGTCGTCCAGTTTGGCCTCGGCGGGGAAAATGAAGTCATTGAGCCAGTGCTGCAAATCGTGACCCCCGCCGTAACCCCGCATCAGGGTCATAGGCACATGGGTGTGGCAGTTTACAAGGCCGGGCATGAGCACCTTGCCCTTGCCCTCCACCACCCGGTCAAAGGTTCCCTCCGGGCGCACCGTCCCCACGGAGACGATTTTTGTTCCCTCCACCGCCACAAAGGCGTTCTCCAGCACCGGCTGGGCGGGGTCCATGGTCACAGCGGTGACGTTGGCAAATAAAACAGACATCTGTGGTTTACTCCTTACAAATCAAGAACTCCGTCACATCTCCCGCAGGCAGGCCCGCACCAGGGCGGAGAAATCCTCCCGGGCGTGCTCCCCGGCGATGAGGACCTCCTCCTCGCTGAGGGGCTGGTCCAGAATACCGGCGGCCATGTTGCTAAGCAGGGTAAAGCCCAGCACCTCCATGCCGCAGTGGCCTGCCACAATGACCTCGGGGGCGGTGGACATGCCCACCGCGTCGCCGCCCAGGATCCGGGCGGCCCGGATCTCCGCCGGGGTCTCGTACTGGGGACCGTAGCAGTAGAAGTAGACGCCCTCCCGCAGGGTGAGGCCCAGCTTCTGGGCGCAGTCCCGGGCCACCTGGCGCAGGCGGGGGGTATACAGCTTGGAGGCGTCGGGGAAGCGCACCCCGAACTCGGGCAGGTTCTCGCCCCGCAGGGGAGACTCGGAGAACATTTTAATGTGGTCGGTAATGAGCATCAGCTCTCCGGCCTTCCAGTCGGTATTCACACAGCCGGCGGCGTTGGTGACCACCAGGGTGTCGCACCCCAGCAGGCGCAGCACCCGCACCGCGTAGGTGACCTCCTCATAGGAGTAGCCCTCGTAGTGGTGCATCCGGCCCTGCATCACCGCCACCTTCTGGCCCTCCAGGGTGCCGAACACCAGACGGCCCTTGTGGCCCGGTGCGGTGGAGGCCTTGAAATTGGGGATGTCTTTGTAATCCACGGCGATGGGGTTTTCCACCTGATCACCCAGATAACCCAAGCCGGAACCCAAAATCATAGCCACCTTAGGGACAAAACTGCCCAGGCGGGCGCGTAAAAAGTCCGCGCTCGCCCGGTAATGCTCTATGGTATAGGACATGGCAGCCTCCTTACAGGCTTCCGCCGCACCGGCGGCAGAACTGGTCGTCCTTGCCGCACACCGCGCCGCAGTTGGGGCAGGTGCGGGACTGGCGCAGGGCAGCGATGCGCTCTCTGAGCTCGGCGATCTTTCCGGAGAGCTCGTCGGCCTGGGTGAGCAGGCCTGCGATCTTCTCCTCGTCCTGGCTCTCCCCCTTGTGGGTCTGATACATCACTTCGCCCAGCTGGCGCAGCACGTCGTTATACTCTCCGCTCAGGTCAAACAGCTGCACATTCAGCTTGGCCACGTCCACCATCTGGCCGGCACGCTTGCCCGCCACCCGTGCGGTGCCTGCCGCGGCGTCGGCTGCATCGGCCGCCGTGCTCCGGATTCGGTCCAGCAGTTCCTTCACCTTGTCGTCCATATCCACGTGCTCCTTTCCGTGTCACAACCCCTGGTATTTTTTTGTTTGTTTCATTAGTTTTCACTATTTTACACCATTGGATAGGAAAAATCAACGGAAAAGGCCTGTCTTCCCACTCTATCTGCCGATTGCCCCGGGGTGGAATTTATGATATACTTCTTTTGACAATTTCATGCGCCTGGGGCCCGCCCTGCAAGCCGGCTCTGGGAAGATTGCATGAAGATGCACACGGGGGCAGATCGCCCGGGGAGGTGACTGTCCCTGTTTGCCTGGCAGGGACGTCCGGGAGCTTAAGGAGGGACGCGCGTGAATCTGGAGCTGTCACTGAAACAAACCTTGAAATTGACCCCGCAGATGCTCCAGTCCATGGAGGTGCTGCAGATGAGCACCCAGGAACTGGCGGACTACATTCAGGACCTGGTCCAGATGAACCCCGCCGCCGAGCTCACCGAGCCCGCCGCCCAGAGCGACGAGAGCGAGGAGATGTGGCGGCGCCTGCAGTCCCTGGCCGATGCCGATCACCAAAACCGCCAATATCTCTCTCCCGACCGGGAGGAGCTGGACCCCTTGGCCCGGGTAGGCACCGACGGCGGCCTGAGCGAGACCCTGGTGCTCCACCTCACCCGCCAGCTGGAGCGCAGCCACACCTCCACCCTGGTGCTGCGGGCCGCCCAGTTTCTATGTGCCTGCCTGGATGAGAACGGCTATCTCCGGGATGAGCTGGAGGACCTGTCCCAGGCCTCCCGCCTGCCCTTGAGCGCCCTGGAGCAGGGCCTTCATCTGATCCAGAGCCTGGACCCCGCTGGGGTGGGCGCCCGGGATCTGTCCCAGTGCCTGGCCCTGCAGCTGCAGCGCCGGGGCGAGACCGGCCCCGCTCTGGAAATTGTTCTCCACCACCTGGAGCGGCTGGGCCGCAAACAGTACCACGCCATTGCCCAGGAGATGGGCATTTCCCAGAAGGAGGTCCTGCGGGCTCAGAGTCTCATCCAGGAGCTGGACCCACGCCCCGGCGCCGCCTTTGCCAGCCGGGACGAGACCTCCTATCTGGTCCCCGACCTGGTGGTCATCCAGGACGAGCAGGGTCTCACCGTGGCCTATCAGGACTCCTACCTCCCCGGCCTTCATCTCAGCGGCTACTACTGTAAGCTGCAAAAGCAGAGCGCCGACCCGGAGGTCAAGCAGTACCTCACCGACAAAATTAAACAGGCCCAGTGGGCCATTCAGGCGGTGGAGCAGCGCCGCTCCACCCTATTATCCTGCGCCCAGGTCATTGTGCGCCGGCAGGAGAGTTTCTTCCGCCCCGGGGGACACCTGTCCCCTCTGCGCCTGGCCGATGTGGCCCAGGAGCTGTCCATCCACGAGTCCACCGTCAGCCGGGCCATCCGGGAGAAATACCTGCAGTGCAGCCGGGGCGTGTACCCGCTGAGCTTTTTCTTCTCCCGGGAGGGAGGCACCGAGGGCACCTCGGTACACCAGATCAAGGAGCGGCTGCGGCAGCTGGTAGACCAGGAGAACAAGAAGCACCCCCTCTCCGACCAGAAGCTGTGTGAACAGCTGGAGGCGGAGGGCTGCGCCATCTCCCGGCGCACCGTGGCCAAATACCGGGACGAGCTGGGCATCCCCAGCGCCTCGGGGAGAAAAGAGATCCACTAAGGAGTTTATATGAAACACTATCGCGCCATCTGTTTTGACTTTGACTATACCCTGGGCGACTCCACCGACTCCATCGTGGGCGGTTTCCAGTACGCCTTTGAACGCATGGGCCTGCCCATTCCCGACCGTGACACGGTGCGGGGCACGGTGGGCTATCTGCTGGAGGACGCCTATGAGATGCTCACCGGAGACAGCGACAAGGAGCACCGCGCCCAGTTCCGCGCCTACTTTCTGGAGGTGGCCCGTCCCCGCCAGGTGGAGGAGACCACCCTGTTTCCCGGCACGGCGGAGCTGCTGCAAGGCCTTCACAGCTGGGGCGTACGCCTTGGCATCGTAAGCACCAAGACGGGCGAGACCATCTCCCGCATTATGGAGCGCTTTGGCCTGCGGGACACCCTGGAGCTCATTCTGGGCAGCTACGACGTCACCCACCACAAGCCCCACCCGGAGGGCATTTTGAAGGCTCTGGACCAGATGGGTGTGGCTCCGGAGGAGTTGCTCTACTGCGGAGACACCATTCTGGACGCCCAGGCCGCCCAGGGAGCGGGGGTGGACTTTGCCGCCGTTCTCAACGGCACCACCCAGGCCCCGGCCTTTGCCCCCTACCCCTGTGTCCATATCGCTCCCGACCTCACCGAGCTGGCCCAGTGGCTGGAGGGCAGAGCGTGAAGTACTATTTTGCCCCCATGGAGGGAGTCACCGGGGCGGAGTTCCGCCGCGCCCACCACCAGGTGTTCGGCGGCGTGGACGCCTACTACATGCCCTTCCTCTCCCCCACCCAGGACCACGTGTTCACACCCCGGGAGCTGCGGGGGATTTTGCCGGAAAACAACCCTGGTTTTCGCGCCGTACCCCAGCTGCTCACCCGGAATGTGGAAGATTTCCTCTGGGCCGCGGGAGAGCTGGCGGCCATGGGCTATGACGAGGTGAACCTGAACCTGGGCTGCCCCTCGGGCACCGTCACCGCCAAGGGCAAGGGCGCGGGACTTCTCCAGCGCCGGGACACCCTGGAGGAGTTGTTAGAAGGTATCTTCGCCAAAACTCCGGTCAAGCTATCCATAAAAACCAGGCTGGGCTGGGAGGACCCCGTGGAGTTCGGCCCCCTGCTGGAGCTCTTCTCCCGCTACCCTGTCTCCCTGCTCATCATTCACCCCCGGGTGCGCCAGGACTTCTACCGCGAGAAGGTCCGCCTGGACGCCTTTGCCCAGGCGCTGGAGGTCTACCCCGGGCCGGTTTGCTTCAACGGCGGTCTGGTCACGCCCGAAGATTGCAAGGCATTTCACGCCCGCTTTCCCCAGGTGGAGCACGTGATGATCGGACAGGGTCTGCTGGCCGACCCTGCCCTGACCCGGAAGGCCAAGGGCGGAAGCGCCGCCACGGTGGACGAGCTGCGTACCTTCCACGACCTGCTCTACCGCACCTATCTCTCCCTCTTCTCGGGAGAGCGGAGCACCGTGTTTCACATGAAGGAGCTGTGGAGCTACCTCTCCCGCCTGTTTGAGGACAGCGCCCGCCCCCTGAAGAAAATCCGCAAGGCTGACCGCTCCGCCCCCTACGAAGCGGCAGTGGAGGAGATGTTCGCCCGGCCTCTGCGCCGGGACGCCCTGTGGGAGGAAACTTCTAACATAGATTTTTCTTGAATCGCCCGTTTGGAATATGCTATACTCTAAAATGTAGAATTTTGTGCGCCGCGGTCTGGCAGTCAGGCCCCAATTGGGCGCGGAAAGGTTGTGAAGCCCCATGAAAAGTCGAAGTCGCCACCGGGACACCGTACATGCGCTGTCACGAACGGCGGAGGACGCGGGGCCGCATCCTCTTGATCCGCCGCTCCGGGGCCGGCATGCGGAATAGCCGCACCGTCCCCTGACCAATTCGTAACAGCCGCAGGAGTGATCCTGTGGCTGTTTTCCGTCCCGGATACTCCGTGACTTCAGAGGGGGAAACCATATGCACGAGAATTATGATCTGGACCAGCTGCTGGAGCTGGTCCGCACCAAGCAGTTCCGCCGCCTGCGGGAGCTGCTGGACGATATGAATGAGGTGGACATCGCCGAATTTCTGGACGAGCTGGGTCCGGAGGAGACCATTCTGGTCTTCCGTCTGCTGCCCAAGGAGGTCGCCGCCGAGGTGTTCACCGAGCTGGAAGACTCCGACGATCAGGAGCGGCTCATCAACGCCCTGAGCGATAAGGAGCTGCGGGAGGTGCTGGACGAGCTGTACCTGGACGATACCGTGGACCTCATCGAGGACATGCCCGCCAACGTGGTCAGCCGTATCCTGCGCAACACCGACGCCACCACCCGCACCCAAATTAACCAGCTGCTTAACTATCCCAAGGATTCCGCCGGCTCCATCATGACCACCGAGTACGTCTACCTCCACCCCAACGCCACCGTGGAGGAGTCCTTTGCCCGCATCCGCAAGGTCGGCATGGACAAGGAGACGGTATACACCTGTTACGTCACCCAGCGCCGGGTGCTGCTGGGCGTGGTCACGGTGCGCCGGATGCTCCTGTCCTCCTACGACACCCGCATCGGCGACATCATGGAGACCAACGTCCTCTCGGTAAACACCCATGAGGACAAGGAGGACGTGGCCCAGCTGCTGAACAAGTACGACCTGTACGCTCTGCCCGTGGTGGACGGCGAGGACCGGCTGGTGGGCATCATCACCTTCGACGACGCCATGGACGTTATCGAGGAGGAGACCACCGAGGACTTCGAAAAGATGGCCGCTATCCTCCCCTCCGACAAGCCCTATTTAAAGACCGGCGTGCTGGAGACCTGGAAGGCCCGCATCCCGTGGCTGCTGCTGCTGATGCTCTCGGCCACCTTCACCGGCATCATCATCACCAGCTTTGAAAGCGCCCTGGCCGCCTGCGTGGTGCTCACCTCCTTCATTCCCATGCTCTCAGGTACCGGCGGCAACTCCGGCTCCCAGTCATCGGTGGCCGTGATACGTGCCTTATCACTGGACGAAATCGACTTTTCCGACATGGTTCTGGTGGTATGGAAGGAGATCCGGGTGGCGGTGCTGTGCGGCGTGTGTCTGGCCTGCGCCAACTTTGTGAAAATGATGATCGTGGACCGCTGGCTCATGCACAACCCGGAGGTCACTCCTCTGGTGGCTCTGGTGGTATGCCTCACCCTGGTATTCACCGTCATCTGCGCCAAGGTGGTGGGCTGTACCCTCCCCATGTGCGCGGAGAAGATCGGCATCGACCCGGCTGTTATGGCCTCCCCCTTCATCACCACCATCGTGGACGCCCTGTCCCTGCTCATCTACTTCTTTATCGCTACCCGCCTTTTGGGGATTTAAAGAAAGGAATATTTTATGGCCGAAGTCAAGCGGGGATTTTATCCCCTGGCTCTTTTCAAGCAAGGAAAACTTATTATTTTTGGCGTGCTGCTGGCCATTATCTGCTTCGCCGTGGGCTTTTTCAGCGGCGGGCGGCAGGAGAAAGCACCGGTTCTCTCCTCCATCACCGTGGAGAACCAGCTCCAGCAGATCAGCCAGCTGGCCACGGTGCGCTACTCCTACACCAACATGGGGCAGTTTGAAAACAGCAACGAATTTTACGGCATCAAGCTTCCCTTTACCACCAAGAGCTTCATCGTGGCCTATGACGGCACGATCATTGCCGGTGTGGATCTGACCCAGGCCAAGGTGTCCGTCACCGACCAGAAGGTGACCATCTCTCTGCCTGCGCCCCAGATCCTCTCCCACGAGGTGGACCCCAACAGTCTGGAGGTCTTTGACGAGACCACCAGCATCTTCAACCCCATCACCATTGAGGACTACACCGGCTTCCAGGCCGACCAGCAGGGCGTCATGGAGGAAAAGGCCATCCAGAGCGGTCTGCTCACCCAGGCCAAGAACCAGGCCGAGACCGCCATCGGCGGACTCATCACCCCTCTGCTCCAGGAGGGGCAGGCCCTGGAGATCGCCGTGGCCGATCCCGAGTGACCCTCTCTGAGCTGGAAAAAATGACCCGCCCCGCGCCCTCTGAGAAAGAGCGGCGGAAGGGGCGGGTCTTTCTTATTTTCCAACCCTTTCTGCGGTTGTGTGTTCCGTGCAAAAAAGATGGATAGACATAAAAAATTCATGGTAAATTTATTTTTCAAACGGGGGCAACTATGCTATAATGTCCATAATACCACCATTCTGCCGTCATTTCCGGATTCTGGGCCGAAATGCGGTGAAAATAGAGAACTGATTGGGAGGGCTTCCGGATGAAAAACAAGATTACCGTCGCCATCGCGGGCCAGGAGTACACGATGGTAGCCGAGGAAGACGAAAACTACGTACACCGCTGTGCCACCCTGGTGGACAGCCAGGTGCGGGATGTGATGGATGGTGCCCGTCTGGGCCGCTCCGATGCGGCAGTGCTGGCCGCTATGAACATCGCCGACCAGTTCTTCCGGGAGCAGGAGGCCAGCGAAAATCTCCGCCGCCAGATCAAAGACGGTCTGGATGAGAACGCCCGGCTGAAGATGGAGCTCTCCGAGGCCAAGCGGGAGATCTTCAAACTGCAGAACGCTCACAAATCCTAATTGCCCCGCGCCTCCTGTCCAAGGGCGGGAGGCGCTTACCATGAAATCGGAAGAGGGTTATCCATGCTGGAATTGCTGTCGCCCGCCGGCTCTATGGAGTCGGTGACTGCCGCGGTCCAGAACGGCGCAAACGCCGTCTATCTGGGCTACGGCGACTTTAACGCCCGCCGCAACGCGAAGAACTTTACCCGGGAGGAAGTTGCGGCGGCGGTTTCTTATTGTCATACCCGGGGAACCAAAGTGCATCTCACCTTAAACACCCTGCTCACCGACCGGGAACTGCCCGCCGCCGCCCAGGTGGCCGGGGAGATCAACGAAATGGGAGTGGACGCCGTCATCGTCCAGGACCTGGGCGTGGCCCGGATGCTCCACCAGGTGGCTCCTCAGCTCGCCCTGCACGCCTCCACCCAGATGACGGTGCACAGTCTGGATGGCGTGAAGGAGTGCGCCAAGCTGGGCTTTACCCGGGCGGTCCTCTCCCGGGAACTGAGCCGGGATCAGATCCGCTACATCTGCCAGAACTCTCCCATTGAGATCGAGACCTTTGCCCACGGCGCCCTGTGCATGTGCTATTCGGGACAGTGCTACCTGTCCTCCGTCATCGGCGGCCGCAGCGGCAACCGCGGCCTGTGCGCTCAGCCCTGCCGCCTCAAATACGGCTGGGGCAACCGGGCCAACGAGTACCCCCTGTCCCTCAAGGACATGTCTCTGGCCGACTATCTCCAGGAGCTGGAGGAGATGGGGTATGCTGTCTCAAGATCGAGGGACGTATGAAGCGTCCGGAGTACGTGGCCATCGTCACCGGCATCTATGCCCGGGCCATCAGGGAGGGCCGCTCTCCCACCCCCGAGGAGCTGGAGCAGCTGGAGGCCGCCTTCTCCCGCCAGGGCTTTACCCAGGGGTACTATCTGGACAAGAAGGGCCCCGATATGTTCGGCGTGCGCCAGGAGAGCGAGCCTCCCCGGGAGCTGTACGCCCAGGCTCGCACTACCTATGAAAGCGGAGAGAACCGCAAGGAGCTCATCCGCATGTACGCCATGATCCGCACCGGCGAACCTGCCCAGGTAGCCGCCCAGGATTTGCTGGGCAACGTGGCCCGGGTGGAGGGAGCCGTCCCTGAGGCGGCCGTCAACGTACCTCTTACCGCTGAGAAGGTGGAGGGACAGCTCAAGCGCACCGGCGGCACTCCCTACGAGTGTGAGAAGGTCACCGCCTATGTGGATGAGGGGCTCAGCCTGCCCCTGTCCGCCCTCAATGCTCTGCGCCGCCAGGCCCTGGAGGAGCTCAGCCGCCAGCGTGGTCTGCCTCCCCAGCGGGAGAAAGGGGAATTCCACCCCGGCGTGCGCTATGAAAATCCCAAGGGCGCGCCTCAGATCACCCTGTCGGTGCGCAGCGCCCAGCAGATCACCCCTGCCCTGCTGGCTCTGCAGCCCGCCCGCATCTACCTTCCCAGCGACGAGGGAGCCGCCTGCCCTGACGCCATCCGCGCCTGCCAGGAGGCCGGCGTGGAGGTGGCCGTCCTGCTGCCCCGCATCTGCTGGGACCGGGAAAAGAACAAGCTGGAGCAGGAACTGAAGGTATTCCAGGATCTGGGCGTCACCCAGGCTCTGGCCGGTACTCTGGACGGGGTGCAGCGGGCACTGGATCTGGGCTTCACCGTGAACAGCGACTTCGGCATCGGCGTCTACAACAGCCAGACCCTCAAGGAGCTCAAGCGTCTGGGGGTGTCGGCGGCCACCGCCTCCTTTGAGCTGAAACTGCCCCAGATCCGGGACCTGTCTAAGGCCATCCCTCTGGAGGCCATTGTCTACGGACGGCTGCCCCTGATGATCATGGAAAACTGCATCATCCACAACCACACCGGACAGCATAGCTGTACCGGGGTCAATCAGCTCACCGACCGCCGGGGCGAGAAGTTCCCTGTGGTCAAGGCCTGGGGCTGCCGGAACGAAATTTTGAACGGCAAGACCTTGTTTTTGGCCGACAAGGCCGCCGACTATCAGCGGCTGGGCCTGTGGGCGGTGCGGCTGATGTTTACCACCGAGAAGCCGGAGCAGTGCGTCCAGGTGCTGGAGCGCTACCGCGGCCAGGGTCGCTATAAGCCCTTCGACTTTACCCGTGGCCTCTACTACCGCGACGTGGAGTGACCCACTTTTCTTGAAAGAAAAGTGGGCAAAAGAACTTTAGCGGAAAACTTCGTTTTCCTTCTACGCTCTTTGGGAAGGATTCCTTGTGCTGCAAGGCTTCCCTTCTAACCTATCTTTTATCGCTATTCTTGTAATTTCAATTTGATATATAACTATGAGGAGTACCCTATGAACCTGAAAGTCAAAGCCCTCTCCCCCAAAATCGGCAAGGAGATCCCCGCCCCCTTCTACGCCAGCGCCGGCGCTGCCGCCATGGACCTGCACGCCTGCGTGGACGAGCCCATCACCATCCCCGCCGGCGGCCGGGCCGTCATCCCCACCGGCATCGCCATCGCCCTGCCCTCGGCCCAGTATGTGGCCCTGGTCTTTGCCCGCAGCGGCCTGGGCATCAAGCACGGCGTGGCTCCCGCTAACTGCGTGGGTGTCATCGACAGCGATTACAGAGGTGAAATCATGGTGGGTCTTCAAAACTCTGGGGAATCGGATTATACCATCCAGCCCGCTGACCGCATCGCCCAGCTGATGATCACCCCCGTGGTTCAGGCCCAGGTGGAGCTGGTGGACGAGCTGGACGACACCGACCGGGGCGCCGGCGGCTTCGGCTCCACCGGGCGGTAAGAAAGAGGCGCAGGTATGGCCATCATTCTCGCTTCCCAGTCTCCCCGGCGGCGGCAGCTGCTGGAGCAGATGGGTTTTACTGATTTTCTGATTCGGCCCGCCCAGGGCGAAGAGCTTGCCGACCCCAATCTGGACCCCGGCGGGCTGGTGGAGGCTCTCTCCCGTCAAAAGGCGCTGGAGATCTCTGCCTCGGCCGATCCGGAGGATCTGATCATTGCCGCCGACACGGTGGTGGCGGTGGACGGCCAGGTGCTGGGCAAACCCCACAGCATCCAACAGGCCCACGAGATGCTCTCCGCCCTCTCCGGCCGGGAGCACACCGTCTACACCGGCGTAACCGTGTGCCGGGGCGGACAGATCCTCACCCAGCACGAGGCCACTGCGGTGCGTTTTCGTCCCCTCACCGCCCAGGAGATCGACGCCTACATCGCCACCGGCGAGCCCATGGACAAGGCGGGCTCCTACGGCATCCAGGGCCGGGGTGCTCTGCTGGTGGAGGGCATCTCCGGAGACTATTTTAATGTAGTTGGCCTGCCGGTGTGCCGGCTGGGCCGCATGCTGACCCAGTTTGGGGTGGATCCCCTGACGGGAATGTAAGGAAAGGAGGAGCGTCGTGAAGGACTTTTTTCGCCACAACGGCGTTTGGCTTCTGGTCATCGCCCTGCTGCTGAGCATCCTCATCGGCCTGACCTCCGCCTTTATGGGGGGCAACGCCGATCCCCTGTCCAACCTGGTCAATACCGTCACCGCTCCCGTCCGCAGCGGCATTGCCGCTGCCGCGGACTGGGCGGAGGGCGTCTATTCCTACGTGTTCCACTACGGCGAGATCCAGCAGCAGATGGAGGAGCTGGAGCAGGAGAACGCGGAACTGCGCAAAAAGATCCGCCAGGGCGAAGCTGCCTCTCAGGAAAACGAGCAGCTTCGGGAGCTCTTGAATCTCCATGCCAAGCGGGAGGACTTTGTCTTTGAGTCGGCCAAGGTGACAGCCCGCTCCACCGACAACTGGCGCTCCACTCTCACCCTCAGCAAAGGCAGCAACGCCGGCGTGGAGAAGGGGGACTGCGTCATCACCGAGACCGGCCTTCTGGTGGGCGTGGTCAGCAGTGTGGGCACCAACTACTCCATCGTCAACACGCTGATCGATACCGGCACCGAAATGGGCGGCATCATCACCCGCACCAACTCCGCCGGCGTGCTGGAGGGCGATTTGGCCCTCATGCAGGAGGGCAAACTCCGCCTGAGCTACCTGCCCGACGAGGCCCAGCTGGTGGCCGGTGACGAGGTGCTCACCTCAGGCAACGGGGATGTGTACCCCGCCGGTCTTGTGGTAGGCCAGGTAGAGAGCGTCTTCACTGACGCCTCCGGCCTTACCCGCTACGCCATCGTCACCCCCGAGGTAAAGCTGGACCAGCTGGTGGAGGTCTTTATCATCAAGGAATTTGACATCGTGGAGTGATAGAGACCCCGCGCTGTTGGAAAGGAGGTCCCCATGACCCGTCGGGACCAGATACACAAATGGTTCGTCTATGCGCTGGCTCTGGTGCCGGTGTGGCTGCTGGACGAATTTGTCCTCAACCGCGTTCCCCTCTTCGGCGTGGTCCCCATGCTGCTGCCTTTGACGGTGGTGGCGGTGGCCGTGCTGGAGGGTTCGGTGGCCGGAGCGGGCTTCGGCATGGCAGTTGGCCTGCTGTGGGAGCTGGCCTATCCCGGCGGCTCCGGCATTCTGGTCTTTGGCATGACTTTGGCCGGAATGCTCACCGGCTCCATCGCCCAGTACGCCCTGAGCCAGTCCTTTGTCAGCTGCCTGCTGTGCTCCGCGGGGGTGCTGGCCATGATTGACGGTGCCCGCATCGTCCGCTACCTCTTTGTCCAGGCGGAGACCCTGGACGTGCTGCTCCAGGTGGTTGCCTCCGAGATCGCTGTCTCTTTGTGCTTTACTCCCTTCATCTATCTTTTGTTCCGCATGGTGTTTCGCCGGGTGGGCGGCACCAAACTGGCTTAGACCCTCTTGTGAGAGGAGGTTTCCATGGATCACAAGCAATTTTCCCGCCGGGTGGTGGGCGTGGTGGTCATGCTGGCCCTATTGCTTACCTTCCTGTGCTCCAACCTGTACACCATCCAATATACCAACGGGGCGGAATATGCCGAGCAGTCGGTATCCCAGGTTTCGGAAACGGAGACCGTAGCCGCCAGCCGGGGCAACATTCTCGACCGCAACGGCAAAGTGCTGGTTTCCAACCAGGTCAGCTACAACGTCACCTTGGATCTGAACCTGTTGGGTAACGAGGAAAAGAATCGGTGCGACACCATTCTAGCCCTCACCCAGACCGCCACAGAGCAGGGTGTGACCTGGACAGACACCCTCCCCATTACCACCCAGCCTCCCTTTGTATACACCACGGAAGATCCCTTCTATACCACTTCCGTCAACGAGGAGGGCGAGACAGAGTACAATCTCACCTCCCTGGGCAAGCTGGCCGTCAACCAGAAGTGGATCGAAGATCCCTCAAAGCAGAACGCCTCGGACAGCAGCACCGAGGAGAAAACCGGTCTGATGGACAAGATCAAAGCCTTCTTCGGCATGGGCGGCAGTCAGGAGGAAACCGAGGAGGAAGAGCCCTACCGCCTGCCCACAGCGGAGGAACTGCTGGGCAAAATGTGCAAGAGCTTTGACATTGCCGGCAACGGCAAGGTGGACGAAAAGCAAGCCAAGGCCAACGGGGAGACCGTGCCCACCCTGAATATCGGGGACATGGACCCCACCGACGCCCGCACCATCGCCGGTATTCTCTATGAACTGTACTACCGCGCCCGCATCAACAGCTGGCCTCCCTACACCTTCGCCACCGATGTGAGCATCGACTTCATCACCCGGGTGAAGGAGTTGAATCTGCCCGGTGTAGAGATCGAGACCACCAGTGTGCGCAAGTATAACACCGAGTACGCCGCCCATCTGCTGGGCTACACCGGCGCCATTACCAGCGAAACGTGGCCCACCTACAAGGAAAAGGGCGGGTACACTATGAACGACTACGTGGGCATCACCGGTGCGGAGTCCGCCTTCGAGTCCTATCTCAAGGGCACCTCAGGTACCCGTGCCATCAAGCGCAATGAGAGCGGTAAGATCATCTCCTCCCAGTGGCTCACCGACGCGGAAACCGGAGAAAGCCTTGCCCCGCAGCCCGGCCAAAACGTCTTCCTCACCATTGACATTGACCTGCAGCAGCAGGTGGAAGAGATTCTGGCCAGCGGCGTAGCCGGCCTGCAAAGTAAAGAGACGGAGGGTGCGGCCTGCGTAGTACTGGACGTAAACTCCGGCGATGTGCTGGCCTCCGCCTCTTACCCCACCTATTCTCTGACTACCTTCTCCCAGGACTACAACAGCCTGGCGGAAGATCCCCTTAAGCCGCTGCTGAACCGTGCTCTCCAGGGCCTGTATCCCCCCGGCTCCACCTTTAAGATGATTACTGCCATTGCGGCACTGGAGTCAGGGATCGTGGAACCTGACACCCAGATCGATGATAAGGGTGTCTATACGTTCTACTCCAGTCCTCAGCCTCAGTGCTGGTACTACCGGCAGTATAGACGCACCCACGGCTTGCAAAATGTAAGCCAGGCTATTATGAACTCCTGCAACTATTACTTCTATGAAGTAGGCCGTCTGGTAGGCATCGATCTGTTGGATCAGTATGCCACCATGTTTGGTCTGGGACAGAAGACCGGCATCGAACTCACTGAGCAAGCCGGCGTGGTGGCCAGTCCGGAATTTACCGAATCTCTGGGCGGCACCTGGCATGAGGGCAACATCCTCTCCGTGGCAATCGGTCAGGAGAGCACCCAGGTCACCCCCATCCAGTTGGCTAACTATATTGCCACCCTGGTCAACGGCGGTACCCGCTACTCCACTCACCTGCTGAAAACGGTGAAGTCCAACGACTTCTCCCAGGTCACCTACAACTATGAGCCCAAGGTGCTCAGCCAAGTGGAGATGGAGGAGGAAAACCGAGAGGCCGTTATGGAGGGCATGCTTATGCTTACCACGGAAGGTTCCGTATCCTCCGCTTTTAAGGACGTCCCCGTCTCGGTAGGTGCCAAGACCGGTTCCGCTCAGGTCAGCTCTCAGACCAACTCCAACGCCGTTTTTGTGTGCTTTGCCCCCTACGACGATCCCCAGATCGCCGTGGCCATCGCGGTAGAGCACGGCGGCAGCGGCTCGGAGCTGGGCAAGATCGCTGCCCAGATCGTCACCGCCTACTTCTCCGTCCAGGGGGAGCAGGGCACCATTACTCAGGAAAATACCCTGGTACCCTGAGTTTTTCCCGTTCACAACCGCCCGGCGGTTTTGAAATATGATGTGTTTGCCCCTCCCTGTATGCGGGGCAGAAAGGAGACACAAGAAAATGTCTGAATGTACGCACGACTGTTCTTCCTGCAGCGCCGACTGCGGCTCTCGGGACCTGCGGGCTCCCGCCAATTCCCGTTCCAGCATCAAGCGGGTCATTGCCGTAGTCAGCGGCAAGGGCGGCGTCGGTAAAAGCACCGTCACCGCTTCCCTGGCGGTGGCTATGGCCCAGCGCGGCCACAAGGTCGCCGTTCTGGACGCCGACATCACCGGTCCCTCCATCCCCACCGCCTTCGGTATCCACGAGCGGGCTACCGGAGATGATACCGCTCTCTTCCCCGCCGTTACCCCCAGCGGCATCAAGGTCATGTCCCTGAACCTGCTCACCGCCAACGAGACTGACCCCGTCATCTGGCGCGGTCCTGTCATCGCCGGCGTGGTCACCCAGTTCTGGAGCGACGTGGTGTGGGGCGACGTGGACTATATGTTTGTGGACATGCCTCCGGGAACCGGCGACGTGCCCCTGACCGTGTTCCAGTCTCTGCCCGTGGACGGCGTGATCGTGGTCACTTCTCCCCAGGATCTGGTGTCTATGATCGTCACCAAGGCGGTACACATGGCTCAGATGATGTCGGTGCCTCTGCTGGGTCTCATTGAGAACTACAGCTACTTCCAGTGCCCCGACTGCGGCGCCAAGCACACCATCTTTGGTGAGAGCCACCTGGAGCAGGAAGCTATGAAGCTGGGTCTGCCCCTGCTGGCCAAGCTGCCCATCGACCCCAAGGTGGCTGCTGCCTTCGACGCAGGCAAGATCGAGTCTCTGGAGACCAACTACCTGGCCGAAGTGGCTGCCAAGCTGGACGTATAACAACATTGCACCGGGCAAACCCTGCCCGGTGCATAAAAAAACACCGTGGATCACTCCACGGTGTTTTTTTATGGATATTTGCTCAGAACTCCACCTTGCCGGTGATGTCGCCGTTGACCACGTAGTAGACAGCGGCCTCCTCGGGCTTGGCGTACAGGTCCAGGGTCTTGATCTCCGCCTCGACCTGAGCCTTAACGGCCTCCACCATAGCCTGCTGAGTCATCTCCTTGCCCATGTACTGCACGGTCAGGGTAACAACGGGAGCAGCGGGGGCGGCAGCCTTCTTAGCGGGAGCCTTGCGGGCAGCGGGCTTCTTGGCGGGAGCCTTCTCGGCCTTGGGAGCCTCAGCCTTCACAGCCTCGGTCTTGGGGGCGGTCTCAGCCTTGGCGGCCTTGGTGCCCTTATTGAGAATCGCCATGTTTCTTACACTCCTTACTCAGACGACCAGGGCCGTCTCAGATTACAATTACTATTTTATCAGGATTTGGAAGGAACGAAAGAGCAAAAACGACGATTCTTTTCCATATTCCAGAAAGTTCTTACTGCTATTTGTACATTTAAAGTGAATTTTATTACATTTTTTTGAAAGTATAAAAACCCGGCCCCTCCCAGATGGGAGGAGCCGGGTTCGAGCGGATTTAATCAGTGGGGATCTGGATTAGAAGATACCCTGAGCCATCATGGCGTCAGCAACCTTCTGGAAGCCCACGATGTTGGCGCCGGCGACCAGGTCATAGCCCAGGCCATAGCGCTCAGCGACCTCAACAGAGGAGTGATAGATGTTCTTCATGATGCCCTTCAGCTTGGCGTCGACTTCCTCAGCGGTCCAGTACAGACGCTCGGCGTTCTGAGCCATCTCCAGCTCGGACACGGACACGCCACCGGCGTTAACAGCCTTGGAGGGAGCAACGACCATGTGCTTCTGCTCCTTCAGGAACTCCAGAGCCTCGTTGGTGGTGGGCATGTTAGCGACCTCGATGTAGTACTTCACGCCGGACTCAGCGATCTTCTTGGCCCAATCCAGGTTGACGTCGTTCTGGGTGGCAGCGGGCATATAGATGTCCACGTCCTTGACGCCCCAGCACTTCTCACCGGGAACGAACTCGCAGTCGAACTTCTCAGCGTAGGGCTTGCAGTGCATGGGATCCTTAGCACGCATCTCCAGGATGTAGTTCAGCTTCTCCTCGGTGCACACGCCATCGGGATCGTGGATGTAGCCGTCGGGGCCGGCGAAGTAGGTGACCTTGGCGCCCAGCTCAGCGGCCTTCTTCATGATGCCCCAGCCCACGTTGCCGTAGCCGGACATGGCGATGCGCTTGCCCTCGATGGACTCGCCGTCGTGAGCCAGAGCTTCGACCAGATAGTACACAGCGCCGTAGCCGGTAGCCTCGGGACGCAGGATGGAACCGCCGGTGGAAACAGCCTTGCCGGACAGAGCGCCGAACTCGGAAGCGCCCACGATGCGGCGATACTGGCCATACATGTAGCCGATCTCACGGCCGCCGCAGCCCAGGTCGCCGGCGGGGCAGTCGATGTCCTGGCCGATGTGGCGATACAGCTCGGTGATGAAGGCCTGGCAGAAACGCATGACCTCGGCGTCGCTCTTGCCGCGAGGATCGAAGTCGGAGCCGCCCTTGGCACCGCCGATGGGCAGACCGGTCATAGCATCCTTAAAGACCTGCTCAAAGCCCAGGAACTTGATGATGGACAGGTTAACGGAGGGGTCGAAGCGGATGCCGCCCTTGAAGGGGCCAAGAGCCGCGTTGTACTGCACGCGGTAGCCGCGGTTGACATGCCACTCGTGGTTGTCATCCTCCCAGGTCACGCGGAACTCGATGGCGCGCTCGGGCTCCACCATGCGCTCCAGCAGAGCGACCTTCTCATACTCGGGGTGAGCGTTGATAACGGGCTCCAGAGAGCTCAGGACCTCTTCCACAGTCTGCAGGAACTCAGGCTCGTTGGCGTTCTTCGCCTTGGTGTCGGCCAGAACTCTCTCAATGTACTTGTTCATCGCTACATTCCTCCTACGATAAAAATTTGTGGCTTATACCTTGAAAACTGACAGATTCCCTTCATTTCTTCGATCACGTTTGGAACAAACGTCCGGAAAAGGAAACCTATCACTTATCCTTATGTATAGCATAACATAAAACGCTGGGAAGTAAAGCAAATTTTTTGTGGATGTTACCACAACAAAATAGCTGTGGCTAGTTTTGATTTTCGCTCAATTTTACGGTAATCAAACAATTTGACCGTAATTTTAAACAAAAAATGGTTGAATTCCAAAAGTGAAATTCAACCATTTGTAAATGTCATAGAACTCGTCCCGTTTTGAATGACGTTTCTCTGTCAATCAAAGGCCAGTCCCAGGTAGGCGCGGCGCTCCCAGTTCCAGCGTTCTGCCCGGGCCGGATCCAGCCATTTGAGCATACCAAACTGCAAGTCGTCCCCGGGGCAGCGCCAAATTCCGGACCAGGCAGGCAGCAGACGGGGCAGCCAGGCCAGCAGCCGCTCCGCTGCCTCCGCCTCGCCCAGCACCTCCTTGGCCAGCAGCGAGCCGTCCTCCATCCCCTCGGCGCACAGCAGAGCCACTCCCGCTCCCGTATCCGCGGCGTACAGACCGCCCCCCGGCGTCAAGGCACAGGCTCCGGCCTGATAGGCCACCGCCTCCTCCCCCAGATCAATATGGGGTTTTCCGGCCAGAATGGACTCCCGCATCCCCTGATAGTGGAAAGGTGTCAGCTTGCCCAGAGCAAAGGGCGGCTCTCCCTCCGGTCCCGGACCGGGCTGGGTACGGTGCTCCGTATGGGTAAAGCACTCCCGAAAGCCGTTGGAACCAAAAAAGTTGTGCAGGGAGGGCTCAGCAGGCACCGTGGTCACCGCCGGGATCCCCAAGGCGCGGAAATGGTCGTCCGCCCAGGCAAGCAGCCGCCCGGCCATCCCCTTCCCCCGGCAGTCGGGGTGGGTAGCCACAGCGTAGAGGTAGGCCGCCCGGAAGCTGCCTTCCTCCGGCACCACAAAGGCGGTATCAAACCAGGCGGTCATGGCCTGGACCACACCGTCCTCCTCCAGCACCAGCATCCGCTCCGGTTTATAATAGGTATCAAAAAAGTTGTCCACGTAGGCCCCGTCATCTCCAAAGGCCAAATACCACAGCTCACGCAGCCGGGGGATATCCTGGACCACAGAACAGCGCAGTCTCTCCATCGCCTCTTCCTCCTTATTATATAATGGTATAAAAACGGGCGGCAGATTTCTGCCGCCCAAATCAGGATGTGTTGTTACAGCTGGGGGTATACGTCGCTCTTCCGGGGCATCACGATGGCGCACAGGATATACGCCCACAGCCCAAAGGAGGCCATGCACCCGGCGATCACCCAGCCCACCCGCACCAGGGTGGGGTCGATGCCGAAGTACTCCGCCATTCCGCCGCATACACCGCAGATCATCTTATCGCCATTCTCGGTCTTATAAAGCCGTTTATCCATAACCAATTCTCCTTCCGTACGATTTGTACTCTGTTCTCCTATATCATACGACGGGAAGGATAAAAAAGTGATGGGGACAAGATGAAAAAAGCATTAAGTTTTATTTCTTACCCGGCTCCAGCTCCCCCTGGGCGTTGAGGTGGACATACTGGATGTTGTTTCCGGTGTTCTTCTGGATATCGTCCAGGCGGATGCCCTCGGTGATGTTGGACACCAGAGAGAAGGCCACGCCGTGGCGCTTGGCACGACCGGTACGGCCAATGCGGTGGATATAGTACTCATTCTCGTCGGGCACATCGTAGTTGAACACCGCGTCTACATCGTCGATGTCCAGACCCCGGGCCGCCACATCGGTGGCCGCCAGCACCCGCAGCTGTCCCTCCCGGAATTTCTGGAGGGTCTTCTCCCGCACCCGCTGCTGGATGTCACCGTGGATGGCCTCGCAGGTGATGTGGCGCATCCGCAGCAGACCGGCCAGGCGGTCGGTCATATTTTTGGTGTTGCAGAAAGCGATGACCCGGTCATAGCCGCCCATCTCCATCAGGCACACCATGGTGTCCACCTTCTCGTTGCGCTCCACATCCAGGCGGTACTGGGTGATGTCGGGCTTGTTCTCCTCGTCGGCCCGGACGGTGATCTCCACCGGGTCACGCTGGTACACCCAGGAGATATCCATGACCTCCCGGGAGATGGTGGCGGAAAAGAGTCCCAGGTTGCGCCGCTTGGGCATCAGATCCAGGATGCGGGTCACGTCCTTGATAAAGCCCATGTCCAGCATCCGGTCGGCCTCGTCCAGCACCACGGTCTGCACCTTATCCAGGCGGACGGTGCGCCGCTTCACGTGGTCCATCAGCCGTCCCGGAGTGGCCACCACGATCTGGGGGTCCTTCTTCAGCTGGGTGATCTGCTTGTCGATGGGCTGGCCGCCGTACAGGCACACGGTACGCACGCCCTCCTTGAAGGCGCACAGGTCCCGCAGCTCGTCCCGGATCTGGATGGCCAGCTCCCGGGTGGGGGCCAGCACCAGGCCCTGCACGTCCCGGCTCTCCGGGTCGATGTGCTCCACCATGGGGATGCCGAAGGCAAAGGTCTTGCCGGTTCCGGTGGGCGCCTTGGCGATCACATCCTTATACTCCATAAAATAAGGAATGGAGCCACCCTGTACCGGGGTGGCCTGTACATAGCCCTTCTTGTCAATGGCCCGCATCAGCTCCGGGCTGAGCCCCAGGTCGGCATAGCGAACCTGGTCGTTTACGATCTCGCCGTTAATTTCCATGGTCTGTTTCCTTTCTTTCCGTGTGGTGATCCAAGGCCCTCCCAACCCACACAGTCTGTGCGGAAACGCCCGTGTTCCGGCGCGGCCCCGAATCCGGCAGGGAGCACGCTCCCCACCTCTTACTTTTTCACTCTTACCGCTTCCCTTAAGAAGCGGCATTACATTTTATTATAGTCGCCCTTTTCCCCCTTGTCCACCAATATTTTACCCAAATACACCCGCTTATCCCCAATTTTCCTACTTTCCACAGGAAATCCTTTCGTTCCACAACTGTCTTCTTTACTCCCGGAGCGTTTTGCGGTACAATGTAAGCTACGTAAAACGGCCCTGCAGGGCCGGGAGAGGAGGAGCACCCATGACTCAGAGCCTGCTGCCCGGCAGTGTGCTGGCCCTGCCCGACCAGGCGGTCCAGCGACTGATCAAATTGGATAACGGCGACGCCGCCCTGCTGTACTTACATCTGCTGCGCCGCAACGGCCTGGAGGGGCTCCCCTGGCCGGTGGAGCGCAAACAGGCCGCCCTGGAGGCTCTTCAAAGTCAGGGCATGGCCCCCCGGGAACTCTCCTCCGTCCCCGCCGCTCCCATCCCCGAGCCCGCGCCCCCGGAGTACGCCCTGGAGGACATCACCACCGCTCTCAGCGACAAGGCCTCCACCTTCCCCGCCCTGTGCGACGAGGTGGAGCGGCGGCTGGGCAAGAAGCTCACCGCCAACGATCTGAAAATCCTCTACACCCTCTACGACTATCTGGCCCTGCCCACCGAGGTCATCTTCCTGCTGGTGGGCTGGTGCATTGAGGAGATGGAGCGCAAGTACGGCCCCGGCCGCCGCCCCTTCCTCTCCCAGATCCGCAAAGAGGGGTTTGCCTGGGCCCGGCAGGGCATCGACACGGTGGAGGCCGCCGAGCGTCACCTCCAGACCCTGGCCCGGCTTCGCGGCCGCGGCGCCGAGGTACTGCGGCTGCTGGACATCCCGCCCCGGCCTCTGGTGGAGCGGGAGAAGAACTACATCGCCGCCTGGGACGCCATGGGCTTCGACGACGGCGCTCTGCGTGCGGCCTACGAGCGCACCATCATGAAAAAGCAGTCCATGGACTGGAGCTACATGAACGGTATCCTTCGCCGCTGGCACGAGAAGGGGCTGCACACCCTGGCCGCCATCCAGGCGGGAGACCGGGATCCCCGGCCGGTGCAGGCCGCTCCCGCTCCCTCCCCGGCTCAGGCCGACCGGGAGGCCCAGCAGGCCCGGGAGGACATGGAGCGCATGCGCCGCCTGATGGAGCAGATGAAAAAGGAGGGCTAGTAAATGGCATACGACGCCAACGTGCTGCACCGGGCCACCGCCCGGCTGGAGGAGAACAAGCGCCGCCGGGAGGACCAGCGGGAGCAGCTGCGGCAGCAGCTCTACGCCCGTGAGCCCCGTCTGGCCAAGCTGGACCGCCAGCTCCAGGGCACCATGGCCCAGCTGGTGGCCGCCTCTTTACGCAAGGGAGAGGACGCGGGAGCTGCGGTGCGGGCCATCCGGGACAAAAACCTGGACATCCAGCAGGAGCGGGCGGTCCTGCTGGGCGCTATGGGCCTGCCCGAGGACGCCCTGGACCCCAAGCCCGCCTGTCCTTTGTGCAATGACACCGGCTGGCGTGGAGCACAGATGTGCCAGTGCTTAAAGGAGCTGTGCACCCAGGAGCAGATCCAGGAGCTGTCCAAACTGCTGGACCTGGGGGAGCAGTCCTTTGACACCTTCCGTCTGGACTATTACAGCCAGACCCCCTGGCCCGGTCGGGGCACCTCTCCCCGTTCCAACATGGATTTGGTATACGAGGTCTGTCTCAACTACGCTCAGAAGTTTGGCCGCTTTGCCATCAAAAACCTGTTTCTCACCGGAGCGCCCGGCCTGGGCAAGACCTTCCTGTCCGCCTGCATCGCCCGCAGCGTCTCGGAGCAGGGGTTCTCGGTGGTCTACGACACGGCGGGCAATATCTTTTCCCAGTTTGAGACCCGCAAGTTCCAGCGGGACACCCAGGGGGTGCAGGAGGCCCGGGACGAGACCCGGCGCTACCTCACCTGCGACCTGCTGATTTTGGACGACCTGGGCAGCGAGCTCACCACCCAGTTTGTCCAGTCCGCTCTCTACGAGCTGCTCAACACCCGCCTGGTGGGCGAGAAGCATACCGTCATCTCCTCCAACCTCACTATGGAGGAGGCCGCCCGGCGCTACTCCCCCCAGATCGCATCCCGCCTGATGGGAGAGTACCACGTACTCCACTTCTTCGGCGATGACATCCGTCTGCTGAAGAAAAACCAGTTTTAAGGCCCAAAAACCTCCATGCAACCGAAAGTTTACGACGAGATCGGCAAATGCAACCTCAATTTGGTTCCGGTTGCGCCGCTGTTCTGGTAAGCTGGAGCCACCTTGAAAGGAGGATCTCGCCATGAGCTTTGGTGAAAACCTGCAATTCTACCGCGCCCGGGAGGGCCTGACCCAGGAGGAGCTAGCCGAGCGGCTGGAGGTATCCCGCCAGTCAGTGAGCAAGTGGGAATCTAATACCAGCTTTCCCGAAATGGAGAAGCTGATGACCCTATGCAGCCTATTCCAGACCGATCTGGACACCCTGGTGCGGGGAGACGCTTAGGCGGCATGCCAGGAGGACACCGTCGGCTACGACCGACACATGAATGCCTTTTCCAATGCAGTGGCCATAGGAGTAGGGTTGATTCTCCTGGGGGTCGCCGCGGCTCTGAGTCTATATGGTTTGGCTGGCATACCCGATACCTGGTGCGGGGCAGTAATCCTGTCCGCCATTGCCGTGGCAGTGGCTATCCTGGTGGTGGCCTTTATAAATCACGACCACTTTGCCCAGCAGCATCCCACCCTGCCCCAGATCTATACCCCCGCCCAGTGGGAGGTCTACGCCCGCCGCTTTCCCTACCTCATAGCCCTGCCCATTGCCGCTATTATCATCGGTGTGGTGTGGCTGATGCTTCTCTCCTCCTGGGCCGAGGCGGGCGGCGACCGCCGGGAGGCCGCCTTGGTCTCTGTCTTCCTGCTGGACCTTGCCCTGTCTGTCTCGGTGCTGGTATGGGCAGGCATGCGCATGGAGAAGTATGAGATTGAAAACTGGAACCGGGAGCATGACCCCAGGCCCCAGGCCAAGGCCCGGCGTAAGAAAATTGACCGAATCTGCGGGGCCATTATGCTGGTAGCCACCATTCTCTTTCTGGCCGTCGGTTTTGGTTGGATGGCCCTGGTCAACGATTATAAAAACTACCTCGGCTGGCGCTGGGGCTGGATCGTCTACCCTATCGCCGGAGTGCTGTGTGCCCTGGTCAGCCATCTCATGGATAATGGGGATGAAGAAGAATAAAGGCAGGAAGCCCTCCACCAGGTGGAGGGCTTCCTTTTTCTGAAAAAACGCAAAAAAATCTTGACCTTCCCCCTTGTGGAAGGTATACACTGAAGGAGCAAAGGGGGAACAACCTGTGAAAATCAATGAGGTGGAAGCCCAGGTGGGCATCACCAAAAAGAACATTCGCTTCTACGAGGAGCAGGGACTCATCGCCCCCCGGCGCAACAGCGAAAATGGCTACCGGGAGTACGGCCCTCGGGAGGTGGACCAGCTGCGGCAGGTAAAGCTGCTGCGCAAGCTGGGCGTCCCTCTGGAGGAGATTCGGAAGATGCAGTCGGGTACCCACACCGTGGGCGATGGCATGCGCCGCCATCTGGTCACCTTGGAGCGGGATAAGAAAAATCTGGAGCAGTCCATCCAGCTCTGCCGCACTCTCAGCGACCGGAACGAGCGGCTGGACGACCTGGACGCCGCCGCGCTGCTGGAACAGATGGACCGTCTGGAGCGGGAGGGCACCACCTTCCTCAACAAACAGGTGGAGGACACCAAGCGTCTGCGGTATATCGCCCCGGCGGTAGTCACGGTACTCACGGTGGCTCTGATGGCAGGGCTTATGGCCCTGATGATCTGGGGCTTTACCATTGACGCGGAGGAAGCTCCGCCCCTGCCCCTGGTGGTAGTTCTGGTGGCTATTCCCGGCGTGATCATTCTGGGCGTCCTGCTGGCTCTCATCCAGCGGGTGCAGGAAATTGAGAAAGGAGAGGTGGACGATGCGAAAAAGTACTAAGGGCCGCGGCCCGGTCATTGTCGCGGCGTTGGGAACCGTTGTGGTGGCGCTGCTGTTTTTCGGCTCCCTTCTCTGGGTCATGCTGGAGGAGGAACCCATCCCCGCTGTCATCGGGATCATGGTCGTGTACGGCCTGCTGGCCGTGGCCATTGTAGCGGGTGTGCTGTACGCCATGGTGCAGCGTCTGCGGGAGATTCAAGGAGGCGAGGAAGATGAAGCGCGAAAGTACTGAGGCCCGTCAGGCCCGGCGCAAGCGGGACGCGGTGCGTGGGATCTTGTTTTTTGCCATGCTGCAGATCATTACCTCGGTAGCCTGCGCCTCTCTGTGCTTTATTCCCGGCATGCCCCGGTGGGCCATCATATTGTGTCTGGTCCTGGCCATCCTGTGTCTGGCCCTGATTATCCCCGCCCTGTTTGTGTTAAAAAGCAGATTCAAAGAAATCGAAGGAGGAGAATTAGATGCTGCTGGTAAATATTGATTACATTCCCGGAAAGGAATTCGAGGTGCTTGGTATTGTAAAGGGCACCGTGGTCCAGTCCAAGAACTTTGGCAAAGACTTCATGGCTGGCATGAAAACCTTGGTGGGCGGCGAGATTACCGGCTACACTGAAATGCTCAACGAGGCCCGTCAGATCGCGGTCAAGCGCATGGTGGATGAGGCCGAGGCCCTGGGTGCTGACGCTATCATTAACATCCGCTACGGCTCCTCTTCTGTGATGCAGGGCGCCGCCGAGGTCATCGCCTACGGCACCGCCGTCCGTTACACGCTTTCTTGAAAGAAAGCTTAGCAAAGAACTTCCTGCGAAACTTCGTTTCGCCCCGTTGATACTGCCGCTTTCTTGAAAGAAAGCTTGGCAAAGAACTTCCCGCGAAACTTCGTTTTGCCCCGTTGATACTGCCGCTTTCTTGAAAGAAAGCTTGGCAAAGAACTTCCTGCGAAACTTCGTTTCGCCTCGTTGATACTGCCCCAGCCCTCCTGCAAGGAGTTCCGCCGCCGCAGCGGCGGAATAAAATAAAATCCCATCATTTCCGGGGGCGTGTACCTCGGAAATGATACTTCTCGCCCAAGGCAGGCTGACTTTTCCGCAAGGAATCGAGGCCTGTCTTGGGTGCAATTTTCTCAACAAAGTGCTTGTCACTTTGTTGAGAAGAAAAAAGGAGACTGCCAACTGATAAGCCCCATAGGTACACAATGTGGACCTATGGGGCTTAATGCTGTGTATGGGGAAAACAGGGGATGTGGAACACCACATCCCCTGTTTTTTGCTCATAATGCATTTTTAGATAACGAACAAAGCTTCGAGTTTGGATAATGACAAAAAAGCAAATATTGTAGTGGCTTTTCAGATGACCTGTGGTATGGTGTCTTGCTGCAAGGAGGTAGGACACATGAACGACGCTCTGAAACAGCTCTACAACAGATTTTACACGCCACTGCCTATGGTGGAAGCTGAGCAGGAAATTAAAGCTTGTCACAAGCAGTTCATCGAGCAATTGGAAAAATCAGAGAGAAAACTGGTGCTGCGGATCATGGATGCCCTGAGCTTGATTGCGAAGAGATCTCCGTGGATAGTTTCTTCTGTGGGTCAAATTGGCATGGGAATTGGCATACGAACTGAATCACTTTGAAACGGACAGGCATCTCTTTCCAGCGGAAGAAGCGGAGAGAGATGCCTGATTTTTATGCGGTCAGGCGTACAATGCTTTTGGGCGTATTGCCTTTTTTTCATCTCTGATCTTCTCCATTTTGAGCAGCAACATTCTCTGGACTTCTGGATCGTCTCTCGGTATTGTGTGTTTACAGCCAACAAAACAGAGAGGAGAAGAACACTATGGCACAAGTTCCCGTTACCAGATGCCAGTACTGCGGATCACAGGATATCGGTGAAGGCTGGCAGCACAGTGTAGCCCTGGTTACATTCAAGTATCACGGACTTCTGGGAAATCGCTTGAAATACCTGATTTGCCGCCGCTGCGGAGCGGTACTGTACCAGTGTGTAGCAGAACCTCACCGTTTCCCACAAGTAAGAAGATAACCTTAGAGTGCAGGAGGAGGGAATGCGATGAAGAAAGTATCGGAAGCGCATATCTTTCCTGTGCCAGTGGCAATCCTATCAATATGGTGTGCAAAGCCCACAGCGATATTTGCCGCTGTGGGCTTTGTTATCCACGGCTTCCTGTACAATAGCAGTATACAATGGGAGGATCGCTATGAAAAATTATCAGTTAACGCAACATCAAATCCAAGCGTATGCTCATTACCTTCTGGCGGAGGAAAAGAGCGGCGCAACCGTGGAGAAATATCTCCGGGACATCCGGTCATTTGCCTGCTGGCTTGATGGTCGTGATATCAGCAAGGAGTTAGCCTCAGAGTGGAAGTCCCACCTTGTGTCTCAAGACTATGCCCCGACCACAGTCAATGCTATGCTCTCTGCCCTGAACAGTTTACTGGAGTTTCTCGACCTGCAGGAGTGCCGGGTAAAGTTCCTGAAAATACAGCGCCGCCTGTTTCGGGATGCCAACCGTGAACTGACGAAGGAAGACTACCAGCGACTTTTGAACACGGCCTATCAATTAGGGCGGGAACGGCTGGGCCTTCTGGTGGAAACCATTGGAGCCACCGGTATCCGGGTCAGCGAAGTACCATATATCACGGTGGAAGCTGTTCAACAGGGCAAGGCAGAAATCGCCCTCAAAGGTAAGATCCGCACCATCCTGCTCCCCGGAAAACTCTGCCGCAAACTGCTGAAGTACGCGAAAAAACAGAAAACCGCTTCCGGCGCAATCTTTCGCACCAAAAGCGGAAAAGAACTTGGCCGCCGACAGATATGGGCGGAACTGAAAGGGCTGTGCAAGTATGCGGGTGTGGAGCCGGGAAAAGTATTCCCTCATAACCTGCGGCACCTGTTTGCCACAGTTTTCTACCGTGCCTGCCGGGATATTGCCAAGCTGGCCGACCTGCTGGGCCACAGCAACATCGAAACCACACGCATCTACCTAGTTTCCTCTGGCGTGGAGCATCGGCAACAGATTGACCGACTGGGGCTGGTGTCATAGTCACAGAATCGACATTCTGTCCCACTGTCGACTACATACCGGAATATATACGCCGTTATTATAGCAGGTGTGAAAATCAAAAGCAAGGTATATTCAAGATTTTGAGCACAAAAATATAGGTCGCAGGCATAATTTGCATTTGCGGCCTGGATTTCTGCGTTCTTTTGCCCGCTTTCTACGAGAAAGACGGGCAATTTTTTGTGCCCATCTTTTTATTTGAAGCGAAAAGACGCAAGGAACTATTCAGAATGTCGATTCTGCCTAAAAGGGGGACTGGCCATGCGTGAGAGCCTGTACGACTTCTGCATACGGGAAAGACGGCAAGAACTGCTGGAGCAATGGGTAGTAGATACAAATTTGCCCATCACGCCGACCTGCATCTGCCGCGGCAGCAAACGCAAAGTCTGGTGGCAGTGCGAAAAAGGCCATCGCTGGCAGGCCGCAGTATACACCAGAACGGGCGGCGGAACCGGCTGTCCGGTCTGCACCGGTAAGGTTGCGCAGTCAGGAGAAAACGATATGGCCACACTATTTCCTGACCTGATTTGCCAGTGGCACCCAACGCGAAACAGTAACATTGATCCAGCCCGGGTTTTGCCCGGCAGCCATCGGATGGTCTGGTGGATATGCGAAAAGGGACACGAGTGGCGAGCACAGGTCAAATCCCGTGTGGTCGGCTGTGGTTGCCCGGTGTGTGCGAACCGAGAGATCCACTCCAATGAAAACGATCTGGCATCACAGTACCCCGTGCTCGCTGCTCAGTGGGATATGGATAAAAACGGAAACCTTACTCCTGATTCCGTCGTGCCGGGTACCAGACGAAAGGTGTGGTGGATCTGTAAGAAAGGCCATAAGTGGCAGGCTACGGTAGCATCCCGGGTATCCGGAAGCGGTTGCCCGGTGTGCAGCGGAAAAACAGTGCTGCCGGGTGAAAATGATTTGGCAAGTCAATTTCCTGTTATTGCGGCCCAGTGGAATTCGGAAAAAAACGGCAAGCTATCACCACAACAGGTCACGCCAAATTCCAACCGTAAAGTCTGGTGGCGGTGTGAAAAG
Organism: Flintibacter sp.; assembly: GCF_046973065.1. Lineage (NCBI taxonomy): Bacteria > Bacillati > Bacillota > Clostridia > Eubacteriales > Flintibacter > Flintibacter sp. The sequence continues at coordinate 50,255 of NZ_JBKVXZ010000021.1, forward strand.
GGCCATGATTATGAGGCTGCTGTAGCAGCGCGTACCCGTGGAAGCGAATGTCCGTATTGTACCGGAAAAAAGGTGCTGCCAGGATTCAACGATCTGGCGACCCTGGAACCAAAAGTTGCCGCTCAATGGCATCCTAATCTCAATGGCGCCTTGACTCCTCAGATGGTCACGACCGGTTCTCACCGGAGAGCGTGGTGGCAGTGTGATTATGGCCATGTGTGGAAAGCCGTCGTTTATGCCCGGGCAGGATCGCAAAAATGCGGCTGCCCCGTCTGCGCCGGTGTGGCAAAACGGCGGCATGCGAACCTGGAATTGCCCGCGTCAAAGCCCCTTCATCAAGGCGCGGGACGACCCGTATTGTGACCCCTGCCCTGCGATCAGCAGGGCATCATATATCTGTATATCAAATGAAACAGGAAAGGGTGAGGAGGTACAGGAACATATCCAGCCCTGCCTCTGTCGGCCAGACAGGACAGGCCACCTGCAGCAAGGTGAAACGCCGTGGGGTCAGGAGCGTTTACTCCGGCGTATGGCAAATTTGCGGAAGCGCAAGGACTGCGGATCTCCATGTACCAGGTTTGAGAGAGCCGCCCGAGGGTTTCCGTGCGCGCGTAAGCGTAATTCTATAAAGGAGGAAACATTGATGAAAAGAAGATTGTCAGCAGTTTTGCTGATGCTCTGCCTGGTCATCGGACTGATGCCTGCGTCGGCGTTTGCCGCACCGGAAGCACGGCGTGTCAACGACACTGAGTTCCACCCTGATGGTTATGTGTATGTCGGCGTGAAGCCTGTCGCCGCGACCAAGGAAATCACCCTGAACATCTACGACATCGAGAACC
>NZ_JBKVXZ010000022.1:0-48947 GCF_046973065.1 Flintibacter sp.
GCGAACCGCGAGGCCCTATAAATCCCCGCTCTCTCACGGTGAGGCCCTGTCCATGCTCTGCGGCGGCGATTGCGGCGCATTTTCTCCGGAGATGATCTTCTGTCTCCGGGAACTCCCAGAGGGATTCTTTGCCGCCTGCTATGGGGAGGAGCGTAAAGTTGGCTGACCGGGACAGGGAGCACGGCACCCTTGAACAGGCTGCCAGCACGGCCCACACCATTCATGGGGCCATCAAGACAGGAAAGGCCATCGCCGGGGCCGCGAAGGGCGCGGCTGCCGGTCCCTATGGCGCGGTGGCCGGGGCCGTCTGGGGCGCCAGAAAACACATCGGGACGATCGCCATTGTGGTCATCATGATCTTATTGCTGCCTGTGCTGTTTATCCTTATGCTCCCCTCCATTATTTTTGGCAGCCTGTTTGGCGGCTCTGCGGATCCGAGTGCCGAGCCCATCATGAACGACAATGCTGCCATCATTGAAAATACCAACGAGATTGCCTTTGCCATCAATCAGATTCTTGGAGAAGGTATTGATGATGTGGAACAGCGGATCGCCAACGATTTCGCTCAGGCCGGCGGGGACAACTGCGAGATCGTTAACCCCTACGCCGGCGATATGGTGAGCAATACCAACGCCTTTATCGGCCAGTATTGCGCAGCCAAGGACGAGGACTGGGAAAATATCTCCTTATCTGACCTGGAACAGACCCTGCGCGCCGAAGTCAGCGTCCTCTACACCTTCTCACGCACCAGCGAGACCCGGACTGTCCCGGATGATCCGGAGACAGAAGCAGACGAGAGTGGAACGGAGATCTGGTACATCTATACCATCGTCTATCGGGGGGAGGACCACTTTGCTGATGAGATCTTCCACCTGACCGACGAGCAAAAGGAACTGGCCGAGGACTATGCACAGAACCTCAGCCTGTTCCTCGGGGATGGGATGTTCCAGTCCGCCTCCGGAAACGTGATCCCCTCCTTGGGCAGTGTCCATTTCACAGCCGGCGCTGTGGAGGTTGTCTACTTCAATCAATACGATGAACGCTATGCCAGCGAACCCTATGGCACCGACCACATCGGCGGTTACGGCTGCGGCCCCACCTCCATGTCCATCGTGGTATCCTCCCTGACAGGAGATATTGTCGATCCCATCGAGATGGCTAAGTGGTCCTATGAGAACGGCTACTGGTGCAGCAAAAGTGGCTCCTACCACGCGCTGATCCCGGCCGCCGCCAAGGCATGGGGCCTTCCAGTGGAGGGATGCACGGCGTCGGAACCCCAGCGGATCGTGGATGCGCTCGGCGAGGGCAAGCTGGTGGTCGCCCTGATGACCAAGGGGCATTTCACCTCCAGCGGCCACTTCATTGTCCTGCGGGGCGTGAAGGATGAGCAGATCCTCGTGGCTGACCCCGCCAGCACTACCCGCAGTCAGAAGGCGTGGGATCTGTCCATTATTTTGAATGAAGCCAGCAGGAGTGCGGCGGCCGGCGGTCCCTTCTGGATCATTGGGTAAAACGCAGGCAGGTGCGAAATGAATTGAGATCGCACCTGCCTGTTTTTAATTTGAGGAAAGAATATGGTCTTCCTGAATCAGCAGGATATCTGGCCTTCCCTGGGCCTGATCCATCATGCGCTGTGTGAATCCGCTTTTGGAGAACAGCCCATAGATGACCTGGTAGGACGGAAAGACGGCCTGCAGTTCCGCTGATTTTTTTACCTTCTCCTCCAGCGCATAGTAGACTGGGGCGTCCACTGGCCTGCTATGGTATTTGCACTCACCCGCAAAGAGCCGCTTCCGCTGGTGGTCTACTGCCATCACATCGATTTGAGTATCATTGTTCACATCGTTCAGCCAGTAAGAACCGATCCGGGAAGGGGTGAAGTCCAGTGCGCCGGTGCGGCAGAGCGAGGCAAAAATATCCTTGCACACATCCTCATAGGCAAAGGCCACGAATTTCTGCACGAAATCCTTTTCAAGTTCATCCAAAACGATCTGCTGGTTATCCAGCTCCAGTTCGCCTTTGTAGGGGTAGACATATCGGAACCAGAAACGCACAAAATTATCGGAGATGAAATAGAGGCCCTTTCTGGACTTCTCCGGATTTTTTTCTGTGATGGGCGTGTCCTTCACCAAAAAGCCCAGCTCAATCAGGGTGGAGAGATAGGGCGTCAGAGCGGAAGACTCCAGACCCAGCGCACCGGCCAGCCTGCCCAACTTATGGTTCCCATCCGCGATCACACGGATGATGGAGAAGTAGTTGGTCGCGGACTGCACCTCGTCCTTCAGCAAAAAGTTTGGCTCCTCATAGAGAAAGCCGTTCTTGGAGAGGATCACGCGCCGGATCTGTGTCAGAAGATCCTCCTCCGGCGGGAAAAACTCCAGATACTTCGGCACCCCGCCAGTGACCGCGTACTGCGCCACCGCCCGCTCGAAGGGCTGCGGCTGGGCGGCATGGATATCGGTGAAAGTGAGGGGCGCCAGACGGATCTGCGCGGTACGCCGGCCGTAGAGGGGGCTTTCATAGGACAGGGCGTGCTTGCGCATCATCCCGATCAGCGATCCGCAGAGGATCAGCATCACATTGCTGTCCTTCAGAAACTCGTCCCACGCATTCTGCAGGATCGAGGGGAAAGCCGGATTTGTCTTGACCAAGTATGGAAATTCGTCCAGGACCAATACTTTCTTTTCCTCCGGCCGGTACCGGGCGACCTCCTGAAACAGATCCAGCCAGTCAGAAAAGGACACCCGGCTGAGGGTGGGATTACCCGTGGCGCGGGAGATCACGCCGGCCAGCCGTTTCATGCTCTGAGACTCCACTTCCTCTGTGGCGAGGAAATAGACGGCTGTTTTACCCTTGATAAACTCCTTGATCAGCGTCGTCTTGCCCACCCGGCGGCGGCCATACAGCACGACAAAGCCGCCGGGGCGTTGGTATTCCTGCTCCAGTACCTCCAGTTCCTTGCGGCGTCCAATAAATTCCATGAGAAAAGCCACCTCCATTTATGATAATTTATATTATGATAATCTTGCTTATATTATATTCGCTAAGTGCAAAAAGTCAAGTTCATCTGTAACGGTTCCCTCTACTGTTCTTTTGCAGAAACAGAGTGCGGCGGTTTTGACCGTCGCGCTTTGTGCAGTTTCCTGATTAAGCGGATACCCTCCCAGCCGCTGCGGAGCACACTTCCACCACCGATAGGGTTGACGTCCTTGCTGATCCCTGCGGTGGGCTCCGTCGGCACACAGAAATGACCGGCCTGTACGGCCGGCCACTGCGGCGTTTGTGTCTGCCCTTGAGCGGCTGGCAGGTGTAGGATAGATGTGGACGGGCAACGGGACCGGGCGCTAGGCCCGGCCCGCCGTCCCCCTTTTGCCCATGGAGGCAAAAGGCAAAGCGGCGAGGCCCCGCTCCATCAACGGGGTCTCGCCGCGTATTTTCCTGTTCTGTAAGTGCCTGCCTCGGCCCTTGCTGTCAGGAACCCGACAAAGCGCCTGTTGGCGCAGGCAAGAAAGTTTTTCTGGATCTCCCTTGCAAAATACCTGCTGCTTTACACCGTGTTTATGACAACGCAGGAATCCGGCGATCCGCTCATATCTGATCCAGCCGCTTCTCATTGGCCTTTTCCAGCATCATATCCTCCGGAAGCACGCCGTAGTCCATTGGATGGCTGTTATCAACCACGCTTGACTGCTTTATCCGGATGCTCTCCAGCCGCATTTCGAATTTACAAAAAGTTCACAGAAATATTGAGCACTTTTTCCTTTGAGCGGTGCGTATTAAAGCGACGGAATAAATAAGGACGTTCCAGTCAAGGGAAAAAAGTTCATACAGCATCTTCGAACGCCTGAAGGACAACTGGGAAAACTAGCGGAACGCTGTTTTCATTCCACGCGCGACTTGCGGATGTTCCTGCACCAACCGGCGGCTAGGCGCCTGCGCGATTGGACAGCCAAGTATCTGTCGTGCCTGACTGGTCAGCAAATTTGTATGAAGGAGATGAGTAAAATGAAACGAATCAACATCAAATGCCCCTACTGCGGCTCCCGGGCATACCTACAGCCATCCTCTGTGGTCTATGGGGATCGTGCCGATGACGTGGAGGCCAAGCTCTATGTATGTGCCCGGTATCCCGCCTGCGACGCCTATGTAGCGGCCCACAAGGACACCCTGCTGCCCATGGGCACGCTGGCGGACCGAAACCTACGTCGAAAGCGTATGGAGGCACATTCCGCACTGAACCGGCTGATCTCCAGCGGCCTCATGAATCGAAAGCAGGCATACCGCTGGCTCCAGATTCAACTGGGCCTGCCGGAGTCCGAGACACACATCGCCAAATTCTCAGAGCTGCGGTGCCAGAAGGTGATCAGCCTGTGCCGCGCATTCGCCCGGGCGCAGGCCCGGGTGGCCTGAGCAACACCACAATTTAGAGGGAGGTGAAGATCGCAATGGATGCTATGATCCAAATGAATGAAGATCAGAAGAAGTTGGTGGATGAGAACCTGTCCCTTGTGGGTCAGACGATCGCCCGACATATCCGATATAATGAAACTATCTGTGATATGGGTGCGGATGATCTGTATCAGGAGGGCTGCTGGGCGCTCTGCCGCGCCGCTGTGACCTATGACCAGGCAGGGAGGGGAACGCCATTTTCCGCCTACGCCCGGCCCGTGATCCGCAACCACCTGCTGGACTACTGCCGGCGTGTGCTGCGCCAGCGGGAGCATCTGCCCACCGTGGCATTGGATGTTCCGGTCAGCGAGGACATCCCGCCGCCGGAGGCTTGGCTTCAGGAGTTGAACAGTCAGGAAGTGTGGGATGCTCAGATCCTTGTAGATCAGCTTCTGGAACACGGCAGACGCACCTGCACCGGCGTAGCCAGGCTGGGCGTGGAGGCGCTGGCGCTGAAGGTCAAGGGTTATACCGGAGCCGACATCGCCAGGATGTATCACACCAAGCCAAACCATGTGGGAGCGTGGATCTCCCGCGCGGCGGAGAAACTGCGGGGAGATGAAGTTTTCGTCTCGCTGCTGGATCATGAGGTGCTGCCTAGAGCGGCCGGTTTCTAAATCCAAAAGAAGGACGAACAGATATATAGGAGGATCACCACTATGAATATGCAGAGACGAACACTGTACACGGCAGTTGGGCATTTCAGGAGCATCACGACCAAGGACGGCGCCTATCCCGTGGTGCTGGTAAACCGACAGGAATACCGGATGGACCCCCAGGAGATGACGGTTTGGAGCATCCTGAATTGGCGGCTTTTGGATGCCCAGAGCGTAGCAGAGTACTATGAGCCTATGTTTCGGACGCTGAGGCTGGAGGAGCGCCGTCCACTGGAAACCTGCCTCGGCCGTCTGGTGACCAGGGGCCTGGTAGCCGCCGGGCACGGAGAGACTGATTTTGAGGCTCTCTACGATCTGCTCAGCAGCCTGTATGTGGTACCCATCTCGGAGAGCCTGCCCCTGCGTACCGTTACTTTCCTCAAAATGCTCCTGCTGGACGGAGTGCCTTTCGCCCGGGCGAAGCAGATTTTTTACAAAGTTCGGCTGTCTGAGGGCGAAGCCCAAGTGATGGCTCTGGCAAGACAGGCGCTGCTCTCCACGGCGGAACTGATCCGCTGCGTGGATCTGGGCGTCACTGATGTCTCCAGTGATGACAAGGTGATGGACACCCTTTACTGCGACGCCGATGCAACCAGTGACAACATGGGGGATCTGATGCGCTCCTCTCAAAGCCGGGGGCCTGTCACGCTGTCCGTCGCCAACCTGTGTCTGCACAAACAGATCATCTTCGAGCGGGTGTAGGATATGGATAGGCTTGCGTTTCAGGAATGGCCCGCTGTGCTGCGGCGCCGGTGGCTGATCACCGGCGCCGCAGGCTTTGGGTTTCTGCTTGTAGGGCTGGCTGTGTTTTTCGCGCTTGGGGATCGCGTGCTGTTGATGCTCAGTGGGATGCTGACACTCTGCACACTCCTGCACTGCGTGGAGTATTACTGCACGGTCCGGAGCCGGAGGTATCAGGCGATTGAGGTAACCTGCGTTGCCCTCGGCCGCACCGGAATCGGGCGGCAGAGAAAAGTTTGCCTGCTTTTGCAGGATGGCCGGGAAGTGACCATAACTTTAGATAAGCGGATGGCTCTGCGGGTCTGGCACCAGTACCGCATCTTTTTCCGTTTGAACCGTGCCCCGTCTCATGGAGAGCCAGATCTTCAAGGTATGCCTGCGGGTGATTCGATCCTCGCGCTGGAGGATCTTGGAGAATACCGCACTGACACGATCATAGAGGAAAAGGAGGAAACCGTGCATGACCTATAAGCCCTGTACAGCGGCACAGTTCCGAATCATGGAGTATCTGCGTGAGGTGTTTGACACCTCTCTGTGCCTCATTTACCCCTCCCGCCCCAACGCATTGGTTCTGGAAGACCAATTTGGAGAGCGTTTGGAATTCTTCTCGCGTGACGGCAGGGTTCTGGAAGGTCCGATCACACCTCCTGCAAATCCTGCATTTGTTGACATTTTCCATAAGTGCTTGAACTGTCGGTATCCCGTGCGCAGCCAGCAGACGTTTTCCGCACGGAACGCCCTTTGGTCCACCGGTGCGTTCCCTTTGACTTACCAGCAGGCATTGGCTCTCACCGATGAATTGTTCCGGCACTATCTGAAAACCCGGCCGCTGACAAGAGAGGAGGTGCGGGATCTTGCCGCATGCGGCTCGGTGACTGAGGCGGATTTCAAGTCCATGCAGCTGTGGCAGCTGGATGGTCACATGGAAGACTGTGTACTCTGTGGTCCCTGGGAGGACGGAATCGGAACCTACGGGATCTTGTTTCTCACCCATTCTGGCCAGTTGGAAGAAGAACTTCATTTTTATGTTACATGAGCCTTTTCCAGTGGGGGGAGCCATCCGAATATGACCATATTGCGAAACAGGTTGCAGCGGCCGAGCTCGGCCTATTTTGCGACAAATTTTATAACAAGAAAGAGGCCGGGGGAAGTGCTGTAAAATGCACTTCCCCCGGCAGTCTTTATGGAGATATTTGACCAGAACAATGGGACGGCTACCCGCATTGATCCTCACCAAGGCGCGTAATTTCCCAACGGATCCTTCTGGATGGGTCGGCTTGACCCATCTAGAAGGAATTTTCCATATCCCGGGCCGCTTGCGCTGATGCTCGCCCCGCGCCCGGAAATCAAAATTTCTGAAAAGGAGCAAACAATGAGCAGATTTGTAAACGTTGAGTCGAACCTGATCAATGTGGACCACATTGTCAGAGTTCGTCAGCACAAGAACGATGCCTTGAGCATTTACCTTGACAACGGCAAGGTGATCAAGACGGACTACGCCTGTGAACGTGTTCTGGCAGATATAACGGGCCGGGACTTTATCGTTGGCACGGCGCCCTGCGAGGGGGTATCTGTCGCTATTGACAGCGGTGAGGGGACACGGTTCTATCCCGTGCGCCAGCTTGCTCTCACCGGGGACGGCGAAGTGCGGCCCCTGAGCGTCCAGTTTGATAGGATAGAGTTCTTTGACGAATGGCCTGGCTATGGCGGAATGACATATACGTGGCCTCACGCTGAGGAAACAGGGCTTTGAAAGGAGGCGTCGTTCGCAGTGGTTTTCTGCGGACGCTCCGAGAGGCAGAATGTATGTGGAGAGCGGCAGCGGACGGTTTTATGAAATACGTCAAAAGGAAAAGAAATCCCTGCGGCGTACATGGAAAATTCCATCCACTCCGTGCCTGTGGAAACCACATCAAGTTGTATGAGCATTGTTAATGCGACCATTTGGACATATCTACACCATGTAACCTCTGCCTGTGATTTGCCAATTCTCGAATCCGACAGGTGAATCACCGCAAGGCTGGTGGCTTGCCCACTCCCATTGGCTGATGGTTTACGAAAACTATCATCAGATCCATGCACACATTCTTTAAGTGCCGGTGCATATCCAAACAGAAAAATGAAGGAGGTTCTTTGTTGTGCGTACAATTTCATACTCGATATTTGAATTCCTGAGAAGTTGCGGCGGGGACTGGCGGAACACGCTCTACGTCCCCTGCGGCATCTGCATTGATCCCTGCAGGGCTAAACAGCGCGGTGTCTTGCTGACTGCGGACAACTATGGCCGGCCCAAGGCCATTTCTGTGGAGCGCTATGAGGCCATTACCGGACAGCGGATCGATCCGGACGAATGCGTCGGAAGACTTCGTCAGTATGCCTTTGATCAGATTTTCAGGGAGTTTGCGTTTTGGAAATGTGAGCAGGTTGGAGATTGCCTTCTCTGCCGCTTGGACAGCGAAATATCTGCCGGGCCGGTACAGGGTGAACCGCGAGCAGATTCAGAAAAGATTGCATCTGCCGCAGACACAAATACGCCATCAAAACGGAGCTTCGCGTCCAAACTCAAGCAGGCCCCCAAGTAAGGGCCTCAGCACAGCCGAACACGCCGCACGGGACAGTGGGGCACCGCTTCGGCCCAGGCTAGCCCTGCCTCGCGCGACGCCGTAGTGACATTTTATTTGAATCGGCAGTCCCGCTAAGAGCGTGATTGTCTTTCTGCTCCCGCCGTGCTATAATAAGGACAATTTTATGGAAGGGGCAGGGACGCAGGTAATGGAGGATACAAAAAAGCAGGATAACCAGGAGCTTATCTCTACTCCAGCTGAGGAGCCGGATCTTCATCTGATTGACTTCTGGGAGATGCTGTCGGAGCTGCGGATCTGATGAAAAGCAGGATGCAACTCCATTATCGCTGCGATGGATGAAGGAGAACTGGTGACTCCTGGTAATTTAGCGTGCTAAAATGGCTGAGGGCGGCCCGTACTATATTGTACGGGCCGCCCTTTTATCATTTCCCTCAAATCTCGTTCAAACCATCAACGGACTGCTCATGCCATCTTCTTTAGGTAGCTGCACATGTATTCAAAGGATTTGCTGTTGCCGGACGTGAGAAAATCAGTTATAATTTCCGTGTATTTTTGGTAATGTAGGTTCAAATAATCACGGAATAACTTCATGATGGAGGAGTTGAACGATTTGAATTATAACGCTTATCTTGCCCGTGCCATAGAGATTTTTAACGAAAAGATGGATGCGGATTTTTCTCTTTATAATGTTATCCTTAGTTGTTTCGTAACTGGCAATCAGGAAGAAGTATTCGAGCAATTCTGCACGGAGTATTTTCCATACCGACTAAGCGACCGGTATCATGAGGAAGGCTACTTTGATTTCCGGGCGTCCTCCTTTATTGGAATGGACAACGGCGGTAAGGACGGCATCCTGCTTCGTACGGACATACCCTACCATCCCTTCGAACTGCTGCACATCTTCCTGCATGAACTGGCGCATATCTACTGTGCTCACCATGAACTGGGGGGGAAAATCTTCTATGACGAATACTGTGAAGACTATGCGCAGACCAAAGAGGAGGACGGCATGATCAACGCCGGATATGCGGTCTGGCGGGAGTGCATTGCAGAGATTATCGCAGTTGAATGCGATGATAACTGCGGCATCTTTCCTCTACGGGAGAAAAAGAAATTGCTTGCCCAATTCAGGGACGAAATCAACCAACGGGACGGCAAGCTGCTTGTAAGTGAAATTTTGACGGCAGTAATGACCAGTTCTGAGATTGAGGCATCCAAAACATGGGAGGATGCTGAAAAAGCGATCCGCAACTTAAAGCTGTTTGATTCCCCGCAGGAACTGGATTTGATGAATCTTGTCTTCAACCAGCTTCGGGAGAAAATGATTGAAATTGATGTTAATTTTATTTCAGATCTTGGCTTTCTGTATCTGAATGTTTTATCCCTTAGCATACTGCGAGGCTTTCAGCGGTTTTGATGTTGCGGCCCAATACTACACGCGGACCACAAAACATGGATTGTTGTCAAAGGCCTCCCATGCCGCCGAAAGAATAGGTGACAGGAGACAGAGGTACTTGGGGGCCACTGTCTGGCATCGTCAACCGTTCTCCGTCCACCTCAGTGATTTTTCCAGTAAAGACACTTGCCTCGTGTTCGTCACCATAGGCTCATCTGCTGTTCTGCGGATCGAACCTCCGGAATTGGCGGGGGCGCGGCCAGAAGCAACTTGGTGTTGGAGCCGCCGGAAAGCGATTGCCCTGCTTCACTGCGGGGCAGGATCAGGGGCATCCGGTCATGCACCGGCTTCATGGAATCGTTGGCGGCGGCGGTGAGGATACAGCAGTAGTCCTCGTTGCCGACCCGGTCAAAGAAGCCTGCCATATAAAGAACGGGTTCCTCTGGGAGCGTGAATTGATATCACCGCTTGTCGGCGTTCCACTTATAGAAGGCCGTCGCAGGGATCAGGCACCGATGGGCGGTAAGGCTCCACTAGAACAGTGGGGCAGCTTTTCCGCAGCATCCCAGCACCGTTCCTCAGCAAAGAACCCAAGCATTTCGTTCAGGTAAGAGAGCATATGCGTCACCTCAAATTAAACTATAACATATCGAGTGTTAGTATGTAATTATTATGTTAGTATTATTTGAGGGAAAATGCTGGCAGCTGCGCTGGATGATCCCTGCAACTGGCTCCATCCGGTGGAAAGGGATTGGGAAGAAGCGGTTACCAACCCAGCAAAAAGTTCTGAGATGGCCTACTTCATACAGATCCGGTGGTAGAAATCTTCCACCACCTGCAGGTTTGTCGTGCGGTTGTGGATGGGGAGTGAGTTCCAGACGACATCGTGATAACGCTCCGGAGCATCGTCACGCAGGCGACTGTCAATGATGGACACAATGCCGGTGTCCGTGAAATTACGGATCAGCCGGCCAATTCCCTGCTTGAGTTTGATCACCATCTCCGGTACCCGAACCTCCATCAGGGAGTCTTTGGCGAGAGATGCCTTGTATTCGATGATCGGGTCAGGGACAGGGAAAGGCAGGCGGAAGATCACAAGGTGGGAAAGAGATTTCCCTTCGATACTGATCCCTTCCCAGTAGGAACCGGTGCCGAGCAGTACGGAGTCTGTATCCTCCCGGAACTCCTGAAGGACACGTTCCTGAGACGAGCCATCCTGCTGCACCAGGATCTTGTATGGCAGGGCCTTTTTCAGGAGTGCGGAGTAGACCTCCTCCATATCTGTTTTCGCGGTGAAGAGGATCAACGACTTCCCGTGCGTGATATTAAGGAGCTGCACGAGGCGATCTACTCCTTTTTCAATGAATACCTCATGCTCGCGGGTAGGATGGGGAAGATCCTGGCAGTAGTAGATCAGCGCGTGCTCATCATAGGGAAACGGGGAGGGTTTTGGCTCGGAGAGTACACCGCGTTCTCCGACCGGGAAACCGGTGTTCTGCAGGAAATAAGCATACTGCTCCTCCGCCCGACCACCCTGTGCACTGGTCAGGGTGGCTGAAGTCATAATGGATTGGACAGATCCGGTGAAGTACAGTTGGCGGATCGTGCCCCGGGTGTTCTTGGGACAGCAGATCAGATCGGGGAATGGCGATGTGCCTCGCCGCTCCAGCCAGATCAGGCGCTTGTCCTGCTCCGCGAGAAGTACGGAAAGAGACTGGGCAAGTGCTTCCAGATCGTCAGCTGCAGTGGTGTCGCTCCTGTGCCGGAAATCCATGCTGGCATAGACCTGAATGGAATCAGACAGCTTAGACAGATCCTCAGAGAGGACCCGCAGTTTTTCAATGGCGCCCCAGATGTCATGAAAGAAAAACCTCTCAGCATATTTCAGATCCCGGTCTGTGGAATCCAACTGCTGCTTCATCTGACGGGCGAGATTGCCATAGAACTGCTGGGCGGAACGGACAGCCCTGTCCGCCTGCCCCTGGACGTAGGACTGCTCCTCGCTCCGGAGCGTCTTCAGGCTTGAACTGATCAGGCTGTTTATTTGCCGCTGGCCGAAACGCTCTGTCGTAGCGCTTCGGACCTTGTCCTCCAGATTATGTGCTTCATCTACCACGATCAGCTGTGTTTGGCTATTCAGCAGGCCCTCCTGCCCTCTGCCCAGGCGGAACAGGTGCGCGGTCAAAAGATCCTGATTGCAGAGGATCACGCCGGTTGTAAATTGTAGTTCCTGGCGAAGCAGATAGTATTGACAGGTGCCCCGTTGATCACAGAATATGCATTCCCGGCGGCTGAAGCGAACGACGTTGATCTTCTCCCAGATGCTGCCTGGGATCGCATAGGGGAATGACCTGCGATCCTGACACCCCCCTGGTCGATCTGGAGCCTTATTCGGGCATGAGGCTGCCCCTCCGGTGAGGAGAAAAACGCCTCGACGCGCCTCTTGCAAACATAGTGGGTCTGCCCTTTGGCCAGAAGTACGTCCGGGCGGACGCCCAGCATGGGGCTAAGGCGTTTGACATCGTCCAAGAGCTGTTCCTGCAGTGCAATGGTAGAGGTAGCAATGACGACAGGGAGCCTTGTCTGCTGATTGTAGAGCAGGAGTGGGACTAGGTAGGCAAACGACTTGCCGATCCCCACGCCTGCTTCTACTGTGATGTGCTGGCCACGGCGGATCGCATCCAAAATGTCGAAGGCCATCTCCTGCTGGCCCTCGCGGGCCTCCAGACCATATTTCAGAGGCGCGTCATCCCAAAAGAAATCTGTAACTGCTGTGCTGATCTCATAGATGGCCTGCTTCATCCGTTCACGGACCAGCTTCGGACTTTTAAATGTATGATATTGGGGAATCAATCTGAAATCATCTCCATATAAATTATGCCTGCGAAAACAGGGAGAGGAACTGCACTTGCTGTACTGTTTCAGGCAAAAAGGGCGCTTTGGGTGGCACTTGGGAGCCAGCCATCATAGACCCTGATCTGTACAAAATGACCGATATTGCGGCTGATTTCTCCCTACACGCTGCTGAGAGAGATAATATAACGGGCTTCCTGCCTGAGTGATTCACTCCCGGCAGGAGGCCCGCTTTTTTATGGGAACAGACAACGATCCGGCTCAACCAAGCTGCATTTCGGCCAGCAGTTCCAACAGCAACGGTATGGATGTATAGCTCTCCGAAAATCCTCCACCCTGTTATTTCCTGCCAGTGTCTTATCCCGTTCGTCCGGGCCTGTCACGATTTTGCTTGTCTCAAATTTTCCCTATAATATCACTTTTGGGAGTGTGGGACAAGGGCATCTTTTCTCTTTCCACAGGGCAAGCCGTCAGAACTGGAGTTTTCAGAACACCAAATGGGAGTCCACTGTGGCGCACGGGTTTTGTTACTGGCTTTTCTCTTCCACCACATTCTGGATAAGGGGATAAAAGAACTTCCACTGAGGGCTAAAATCGATTTTCATAAGTGTATGACGGAATCCCCGGATCAGCGGCTCGTTGATCTCCTCTTTTCCCATGAGAAGTTCTGTGATATAGGTCTCCCAGGCATAAAGCGGGCCGCGTACTTTTTTCATCTGAGGATAATAACCCCTCTGTGCTTGCAGCATCAGAAACTGCACCGCAGGGAAAGAAGCCGCGCTGGGAAATAGTTGTGCAAGGGTTACCATTTCATCATCGGCCAAATCCGGAATTTTGAAAAGGGCCTCGTCTTGATGAGGAGAGAAGTCAAACTGAGTTGGCTGCACAGACAAGAGGGCCGCTTTCATGACCTGACGTGTGGCCGCAAGAAGGACCGGTGTGCGTCTCAGAAAGGTTATATAGTCACGCCAATCCATACCTGCCCAAAAGTTGTTAGGATCTGTTGCTTGCCGCTGTTTCCACTCATACAGATCGCGCTCAGCGCGGTATGTCAAATACACCAGATCCATTTCTATTGCTTCATTGCTTTGCAGGTTGATATAAAGCCCACTGCGCAAAAGTCCCTCATTTGCCTGATCGTTATCTTCGTTAAATGTATGCTCACAATAAAACATGGACGCTGCTCCCCACTCACAATACTGATAAAATAGTTGGCTACATCGACGAACGCTATTCCCATATTTTAAGAAACCGCAGCCCCGCGCCTTCAGAAATCATAATGTTGTCTTCTGGAAAGCTCTGAAGTTCTCTCTCGTCTCCCAACACATTCAGCAGCAGGCCCAATGTGTCGTTTAACCCAAACTGGTTGTTCAAGTTATGAGCAGCGGCATATTCCGGTGCGTATTTCCAGATATAATTCATCAAGGCCGGATAATCAATATATCCGGAATCCCGCAGCGAATCATAGAGCTGCCACAGTTCAAAGAGTGCAAGGCTTCCCGCGGTCTTATTGAAAAACAAATATCCCAGGGCGATATCCATCCCCGCCTGCGCATCTCCCTCGGCAGGGATACCAAGTTCCATAACACCATCGGAAAGGTCTCCATTCCACATAGGGTAACAGATGGCCAGTGTCTCTTTACACTGATCTGTTTCGATCCAAAAGACCCCTTTCATCAGTGCGTGATAGCGCGTTGTATACCCATAAGGTGTACAAGTCGGCGCCGGATATGTTCCAAAGTACTCCGGATTGTGTTCCATATTATATATTGCGATGTCATGTAAGGTGGAACCGGACGGGTCAGAAATGTTATGCTGATATCGGTATTTTGCTACCTCATAATCGATAATGCCGCACCCGCTCGATTTATCATTCCGGTCATAGAGCAGGAAACGTGGAGATTCCTGCGACCTGCGCCCATATCTCTTGGCGGTTTGGGATATCATGCTTGTGTCATCATCAACAACATAATACTCGTCAGCAACCAAAAATGGCCCGCGGGACGCCGCTATATAGTAAACTCCCGGACACTCCAGAGATGCCGCTTTGATAATTCCGATGTCAGATCCCAGGTCGAAGGGCAGATCCATTGGATCCAGTTCTGTCTCATGCTGCATATTCAGCTTCTCTCTTTTCTGTCTTATTTGACTTTATTGGTGTGATATTTCGTAAAATATACCCACCAGCAACGACCCATTGTAACACTATAAAAGTGTACGATTGACAAAACGGCTGGTGGAGGAAGCATACATGGATATGGAGTTTATCAGGCGCCGGATCACCGAACTCAGGCTGAAACGGGGAATTTCTGAATATCAGTTAAGTTACGACCTTGGACACAGCAAGAATTATATCCATAATATCGTCACCGGCTATTCGCAGCCGTCCGTAAAGGAACTCCTCGCTTTGATAGAAGAATTGGGCGCCAAGCCGAAATACTTTTTTGATGACGAAGCCGAATTTCGGGAACCGCAGCTTGCCTACGCAATTATTGAAGGTATCCAAAATATGGACAGCAAGGATTTGGAAAGCGTTCTGATGATGATCGAGCGGCTAAATGATAAGCAGAAGTGAAGTGCCCGAAGTGACGGGCACTTTCTCTATGTGGGAATCCTAACATAAAAAGGCGACAGATGTCAACGAAATACATCTATATATTTGCATAATCGTCATCGTATTAAGTCTATATGTCAACACTACAATATACATGAGGTGTTGATATGGACAATGAGATGATCTACGATTTCGGTTATCGTCTTCGCCAGTTGCGGGAAGACATGAAGTTGTCACGCGCGGAGTTGGCTAAGAAATTAGGCGTCAGCAAGGAGACCATCTATCGCTATGAAAATAACATACAGGATCCATCCTTGGATCGAGCAAAACAGATCGCGGTGATCCTGCATACCTCTTTGGATTATCTGGTCGGCTTGGATCATACCTATATGATCCGGCTGCCAGCCATGACGGAAAAGCAGAAATCTGTTCTTCAAGAGTTCCTGCGTGAGTTTGTATCCGAAACCAAATAGTAGAATATAGCTCCGTTTTCCGTTATGCTGACTGTGACTTGGGCCGTTTCCTCGATAGCGTCCAGAGGGGTGTCTTTCCCCGCAATATGAGGCCTCATAAAATGGCAGCGGTACTGCTTGGTTTGACAGGCTTCATGTTGGTTCAGACGGCCTTTTTCATTCTCTGCCTATCACGCGGCATTCGCTGGAATCTGGAACAAGGCTAAGAAATACAAGATATTGAAATAATTTATTGACATACACTATATATTGTGGTAGACTACTCGTGTAATTGATTCTTTGTGCGCGCCTCGTGAGAGGATAGGTCAAGTTGGATTGGCCTATGAGCGAGCGGTCTCGCATTGCACACGTTGTCAGGTTTGTACGCAAGTGCCAGCGGCATTACTGCACCCATTTGGGGAGGCAGTCTGTCCTCTGGCACTTTTTGTGTAAATTTAGCCTTTGGGCGGAAAGGAGAACGATGGCGCAACTCTACACAATCGGCTGGGCAGCGTCTGAGCTGAGGCATGGAACGAGCGTGAATCAGAACCCCTACACCATGTTTTCCCTTGGGGAACACATCGGGTATGGACACAGGGCCAGGACCCAATATTACCAGGTCTGGGCCAGGGGTGATGTGATGCGCAGACTTCAGAAGGCCGGCGTCAAAAAAGGCAGCTTGCTCTGGGTATCCGGTTCTCTGGAACTGGAGGAGTACACCAGGAAAGATGGTGTGACCCGGGACAAGGGGCTGAGACTTGAGCTGAGCGACTGGGGCTTCGTTCCGGGCCAAGGCCGGACAGGGCAACCTCCCGGCCAAACAGCAGACACAGCGCAAGGACCCATCCCGATCCCCGACAGCACGATTGACGGGGAGCGGGAAAACCTGCCGGAATAACCATCCGGCAGTCAAAGAGGCACGATACATCAATGTTTCAGAGACATTCTGAGCTTGTGTATCGTGCCTCTTTTTTTATTTTTCCCCAATGAACGAAAGAAAGGTGGAATTGCAAGTGAAACAGAAAAACCCCATGTGGGCCAGTACCTCCATCCTAGTTGCTGCCGTCCTCGCCGTTGTGGCGTTTGTGCGCGGCAACTGGCAGATCCCGCTCCTCGTTGGCGCTTTCGCTATCTGGGGCCTGCGGGTATTCATGATCCTTGGACTCCCTGCCTTGCGGATCAGGAGGGACAGACGGGAATGGAAACAGCAGGAGCTGGAAGCGGAAAAGGCCCGAAAGACAGCTGAAGCAGAGCGGAACGCCGCCGAGAACGATCCAGAGGCGGCCCAGGCGCTGCTGCGCCAT
Organism: Flintibacter sp.; assembly: GCF_046973065.1. NCBI lineage: Bacteria > Bacillati > Bacillota > Clostridia > Eubacteriales > Flintibacter > Flintibacter sp. The sequence continues at coordinate 16,991 of NZ_JBKVXZ010000022.1, forward strand.
GTCAATCACCGGGTTTCCGACCAGCTCAAGTCCCTCTATCCAGAGGCCCGCTGGGAGTGGAAAACAAAAAGCCCAACCCTGCTGGCGATCCACGGCGGTATTGGGCGCATCCGTGTGTACGGCGTCCCGGAGTATGAATACGCCGATGTGGAACTGGAACAGAGCGGGACGCTGTCCTGTTCTCTGGTCAAGCAGCTGGCAACGCCCTCCTTGGAGCGCAAATCACAGCCCGAGGCTCCCGATCAGGGAGATGTGGACCCCCATGCGTGGTATGAGCGCCAGGGCCGCAAGACTCTGGAAGCCCTGATCGCCGATCTGGATTCCCGAGGGCACCACTGCCTGTTCCTGAAGGAGGATGGCAGCATCTATGTCCGTCCTATGGAGGCCGATGAGGAAACTGTGCAGGGCGTATTACAGGACTTCCCGCAGAAGCGATGCTGGGTCACACTGGTGAAGATCCTGGAGCAGGCCGGCCTCGCCGCCACCGCCCGTGAAGACTGCATCGCAGTTGCGTGGTGAGAAAGGAGCGGCATGACATGAAAACGGGACGTACCATACAGGAAATCGGCGCGGAGATCCTGCGCCAGAGTCAGGCCAAGGAGGACTATCTGGTAAATACCAACAGCATCGTCATGGAAGACTGGGATGGCAGGCCCATGCTCCATCTCAAGGGTGAAAATGGCCTCGACCTGATCGAACCGCTGGAGATACAACGAACCGCCCACCGCCAAATCGGCGACTATCTGGGTATCCCCCGGAAGTACTATGAGCGGATGATGGACAGTGACGTGGGGCTCCTCTCCTGCAACGTCAACCGCTGGTTTCAGCGGGAGCCGGAACAGCGGATGATCCGGACCATGGATGGCCGGGCCCGCGCCTTTCTGAGCAACCGCTACAGGCGCATAGATAATCTGGACATCGCCAGAGTAACGCTGCCGATCATCGGGGAGATGCCGGAGGCGCACTATGAATCCTGCCAGTTGACGGAAGATTTTCTTTACATCAAAGTCGTCAATCCCAGACTTACCGCCGAGGTCGCCCCCGGCGACATCGTGCAGGCCGGCATCATCATCTCCAACAGTGAGACCGGCCAGGGCTCCGTGTGCGTGCAGCCGCTGGTCTACCGGCTGGTGTGTAGGAACGGGATGGTGGTCAACGACGCCAAGACCCGCCGCACCCATCTGGGCAGGGCCAGCAACACGGAGGAAGATTTCATGATCTACTCCCAGGAGACCCTTGCCGCCGATGATAAGGCGTTTATCCTCAAGCTGCAGGACACTGTCAGGGCGGCGATTAACGAGGTTCAATTTGCCCAGGTGGTGGACAAGATGCGCGAGACAAAAGAGATCAAGCTGAACACCGCCAATATCCCCAGTGTGGTCAAGATGGCCAGCGCCAACTTTGGGATTACCGAAGCGGAGAGCGAAGGCGTGTTCCGGCATCTGATCCAGGACGCGGACTACACTCTCTTCGGCCTCGCCAACGCCGTGACCCGATACAGTCAGGACGTGGAGAACTACGACCGCGCCACCAAACTGGAGGAGATCGGGTATTCGGTCATGACGATGTCCCCAGAACTGTTCCGTCGGATCAATCAGGTGACAAGCATGGCCGCCTAACGACCATGCTTTCATAAATCTAAAATCTAATTTTTAGGAGGCTAACAGAAATGAGTATCCAGAACAACGAAATGATGACCACTGCCACCCGCAGCAATTTCCTGCTTCCCCAGGCCGTGGAAACCACCTTCACTGCCGAGGAACTGGCCGAGGACATGGACGGCATCCAGCTGAACTTCCAGCAGGTCAAAGTCCCCGCCGGCGGCGCCCTGCAGTATGAGATCCCCACCGAGGATCCGGACAACCCGGACTACAGCCGGTATCTGGAGGGAGTCATCCTCTACCACCACCCCTCTAACGCCTACTGGCCGGAAACGGAGGGCGGCGAGGATGACGAGAACGCTCCGCCCCAGTGTCAGGCCCTGGACGGTAAACTCGGCCACGGTTCTCCCGGCGGCCTATGTGCCAGCTGCGGCTACAACAAGTTCGGTACCAGAGGAAAAGGGAAGGCGTGCAAGAATATGCACATGGTGTATCTGCTCCGCAGCGGTGAGTTCATGCCGCTTCAGATCACCCTGCCGCCCACCAGCATCAAGCCCTTCAACGAATTTGTCAGCCGTGCCTTCCTGCTTCGCCGCCGGGGCATTTGCTCTGCTGTGGTCCAGCTTGGCCTGAAAAAGATGAATAATGGCAAGGACGACTACAGCGTGACCACCTTCAAGCTGCTCTATGACTTCGAGGGGAATGAACTGCGCCAGGTCCGCGACTATGCGGACCAGTTCAAGGAACAGGTTAAGATCATGCTCGAACAGCGGGCGGAGCAGGCAGACGCCACCTCCGGCGATATGGTGGAGGTGGGAACACCCAGCCGCCGCCTGCCGGACAACGAGGACCACTTTGCCATCGGCGGTGTGATCGATGGCGAGCGCGAAGAACTCCCCGCATAATGGGGCTAATGCCGACAAGGCACTGATCCCACAGGCGGAGAGGCAGCCTGAGCAGATGGAAACTATGACTGAGAGGCAGCGCCGGTTTGCCGCACAAAATCACAACCTGATCTACCGTTACCTTCATGAAAAGGGGTGGGAGGTCAGCGAATACTACGACATTGCCGCGTTTGGCTATCTCCGCGCTGTCCGCCGCTACCTGACGGAGCCGGGACTGTCCCTATATGCCTTTTCCAGCATCGCCTGGCAGGCCATGACGCAAAGCATCACATCCTTCCTCCGTGCCGAAGCGCGGAGGAAGGATGCGGAGCGGAGGTATATCAGCGAGGCGGCGTCAGCAGCCCCAGATCCTTTTGCGGAACTGGAGGCCCGCCTGCTGCTGCACGATCTGGCCGCCGTCTCCAGCAGGCAGCAGTATGCGCTGGCGGAGATGCGTTTGCAGGGCTATACCATCGCGGAGATTGCTCTGGCGCAGGGGATGCCCAAGATCCGCATCCGGAGGCTTTTGAAAGAGCTTTATCGGGCGTATTTCCAACTCTACATGGGAGGTGAGGACATCAACTGTGCAGGGGAAAAGGAGTGATGTGGTTCCTATGACAAAGGAGCAGTTTGAAGATAGACGCCGTCGGGCTGTTGCCAATTATATGGAGGCGGCGCGACGGGACAGAAGCGCATTGGGCTCCACCAGAAGGCAGAAGGAGAACGCCGAGCGGCGTATCCGGCTCTGCGCCCGCCTTCTTTCCATATGGGCGCAGGATGGTTTCTGGACGCCGGACAATACCCGGGCATATGAGATGATCTATCAGTACTATGACGATGGTGCGCCAGTCAGCGCCATCTGACCAATCAGGCCAAATACCAAAATTACATCAAATGGAGGAGCATTGTTATGAATCAGAAGAAGTCCGCTACGCTGTACGGCTCGCTGCTGTGTCCCCTGGCAGTAGGCCATTGTGCTCTGATCCGGTATCAGGGTCAGATGATGCGTACCTCACAGGTCGTTGCCATCCACAACTGCACGGCTGACGCGATCTGCTTTGAGACGCGGAACACCAACTACACGCTGCTGCTGGGCCCGGCCCAGCAGACGGTGGCCGTCAATCCTTTGCTGACAAGTATGGCCGCCTGAGCAAGTAAGGCTGTGCGCTGCATATAAGCCAGAGACGCGCCGTAGAAACCGTGTGTTCTGCGGCGCACCTTTTTTTTATAGGAGATAACGCAATGAATTCAATTCATATATCGGATCTGGGAAAGGGACAGGATCTCCGGCAGTCGGTCATCCCGGTCCGCCCCAAGGATCAGGTGGCCTTTTCCTGCCGCTTGTGCGGGGATTGCTGCCGCCATGTGGACAACAGCATCATGCTGGAGCCTCTGGACGCCTATCATCTGGGACGCTATTTGCGTAAGCATGGGGCCGGTTTGGACGACATTGAGGACGTTTATGGGCGATATGCCCATCTGTCCATGTTGTATGATTCCTTTCCCATCTTTCTGCTGAATACCCAGGGCAAAGATCAGTCCTGCATATTCTTAGAGGACGGCCGGTGCGGCGTTTACGAGGGCCGGCCCCGGGTCTGCCGCCTATATCCCTTTACGGTGAAGGAGGGGGACCGGGGGCAACGGTTTGCGTACTATCAGTGCCTCGACTGTCATGCCTCCCATTTTGTAGGCGGCAAGGTCAAGATCGAGGATTGGATGTACCACAACTTTACCAGAGATGCCAGAGACTTCGTGGAGTTGGAGGCATCCGCACTTCCGGAGCTTGCGGAACTGCTGAAAAAGCTGGGGCCGAGTGGCCGCAGGCAGTTTCTCTTCCGCCTGCTCTACTACCGCTATTATAACTATGATCTGGATCAGCCTTTCCTTCCCCAGTATCAGGAGAACCGGAGGCTGCTGATCGACGCCCTTCGAAAGGAGGTCTGATGACTATGTATGTGCTGGAGCACAGAGTTCTGCGAGGAACCGTCAAAGGCCGCCGGCAGCGCTGGGAACAGTATGCCGTATGCGGTCAGCGCGCCCCGCTGGAGCGGGTACTTATGGGCCTGGGCGGTACAAAAGAGTGGCGCGTCCGGCAAATCACAGCCGCCGGACATATATTCAGCCGTGCCGCATGAAGCGGGGCCTATGGGTTCCTGTATCTCGACACTAAGGCAGGGGCTTTACGCTGCGTATGGTAAATTTTATCAACAAAGAGTGCTGGATAGGAGGTATTCAAATGCGTGAGCTGTTATTTCGGGGACAGACACGAAGACTTGGTGAAAAGATATGGCTCAATGGCGAGAAGGTTCCCAGCAACTGGGTCTACGGCGGCATTTGTCATGGGAAAGGTGATTTTTCCGTCATCTATGGATATCAGGATGGAGAGCAAAGCAGCATCAACAAGTTCGTTGTTCATTCCGATACCGTCGGGCAGTTTACCGGATTGACGGACAGGACGGAATGGGATGAACTGACTGCGGAGGAACAAAAATTTTGGCTCAGAAAGCATGAAGCCGAAGAGTGAACAGGCAGGCTGATTTTTGAAGGCGACATCGTCGAGGGTATGGCATATTCGTCCCTGTGGCGCGGCGTCATCGTCTGGATCAACGAGATCGCCGGTTTCGGTATTCGCTACCAAAAGCGCGATGACCCAACCGCATGGGAGGATGCATCCATTCTGAAGCGGCTGCGTGTATGCAAGGATCAGTTTGCCGCAAAGGTCATAGGGAACATCTATGATAACCCCAACCTGCTGGACAACTACGATAATACATGATCAGGAGGTAAACATGAAAATCTTGGATTTTGATTTGGAAGGCAGCCACTTCATCATGGAAGCGGAGGTATCAAAGCGGCAAAAGACAGACGATGATGACGATGATATGGTATGCCAGTGGCTCAGGTATCTCTTTGAGAATACGCAGGTTTATAAGGAAACGGATGGCGTTGTTTCACCGTTCCGAATTACAGGCGTGGCCTGGGCCGGTTATCAGCTGACTGCTGACCATGCGTTGAGGGATGTGCTTGGAAGGATCACCCGAAATGAAACAGGCAAGCTGACCGTGCATTACGTTTGCCCAGAGCTCCAGGAGTTCCTGAATATGTTCAAAAAATATCCGGCGATCCATGGTGAGCGGACGATCCCATATTTCATTTTCCACCGCGGTGATATTGCAAGATTATGCTATGCGACAAATGAGTTTCTGTACTATGTGGGCGATGACGATATGCCTCTGATGTTTCGGACAGATGACGGCACTCTGGTTTCCGATAACGAGTTTGCCGATATTGGCTTTACCGAGTCCGAACAAAATGTAGAGGATGGAACGGAACACCTTTTAGCCTTTACAGACTATGATCTCGAAAGCGTCTTTGATTCAGAGGGCGGCGGAGATATGGAACCTTGAAAGTCCGGGCTGGAGCACGCAGTGCGATTATTAAAGAAACGAGGTCCATTATGAAATATCAGTATTACGAGATCTGTATCGGTCCTGGGCCTTTTCTCCCTGGGGACGACAGCAACTTCTGGATGTGCATTCATGGCGTCCGGCAGCCGACTCTGGAAGAGGCGGAACAATTTCTGGCTGAGGACGTAAAAAACAACGGCGGCAAAGTACTGGCGGTCAACCGAATCAGCGCGGAGGATGCGAGTGCGTTATATGACCTGAGTTTGGAGGAAAGATGGCCGGTTTTTGGCGAGAAGGTCGTGCCATGATCCCCTCCCATAAGATGAGTGTAGCTAGTATTTTTTTGGATGTCCAACTCGCTCTACCGTGACGGTACTGGACAGTTGCTATGTACAGCCATTGACATCTGAAAGGAGTGACTGGCGATGGACTATTCCAAGATAAATCATCTGATCGATTCTGTCGAACAGATTGACCTCGATGCCATCATGTTTTTGGATATCCACTGGCGTTATGGCACCTTCCGGCCCTATTCCACCGGATCTGGGCGGGATAAAAAACATTTCTCCCGCTCCGGTGTCGCCACACCCATAGGCGATATTCAGGAGGATTTATGGTATCAGGTGGCCGAGTATATTGCCAAACGGGAAAACGAGGAATGGCTGGTAGACGCGCTGACCCAGTGGAACAAAGAACACAACTATATGAAGGCAAGTCCGTCTGAACTTCGTAAAGACGCGCTGCACTCTTATGCAAGCCGTATCTTTGACAACCCCCAATGGGTATGCTATGTCCCCTTCAACCGGCAATTCCGCCCGGAAGTACTGGAGAACGCAAGGATTGTCACGATCGTCAGCGACTGCTGCCAGATTCCTGGAGAGGTGACCCAAGCGCAGATCGATAGGGCACAGAAGGGGCAGGTGTGCTGTCCGCACTGCGGACGCTGGAGCACATTTAGCATCCTGTCGGAGGAATCGCCCCCATGGGACGAATTCTGAGCATACAGAGGGGACGGTTGGATCCTTGTGTGTTCTGGCTGTCTCTTTGAGACGATCACAAATGAATTTGGAGGTATCAATTCCATGAGTAAGAAAGCAACGATTGACGCCAAAGCATTTTTCGAGGGACTGGATCAAGTCAGCAAGGCCCTTCAGAAATCATCGTACCCCGCATTGTCTGAGGTGTCTGTCAGCGTTGAGGACGGCGTCTGCATATTGACGGCCACGGATCTGGACACCTGGCTGACCAAGCAGATACCCGCCCAGGGGGATGATCTGGCGTTCGTCTTCACCCGTACCAGGGAGGTGGCGAAAGCCTGCCGCCTGTTTGATGGTACGCTTATGCTGGAACTGGAGGAAACCGGTTCTGAAAAGAGCAAGGAGTGGCGCCTGTTCATGCGCTGCGGCACCCGTGCCGCACAATTTGACGTCATGGATCCGGAATTGTATCCGGTCTACCAGTCCTTTGAAACAGAGTCGTCCTTCTCTGTAAATGCGGCGGCGCTCTATGCCCGGGTCGAGCGGGTGAGCTATGCCGCTCTGGATGCCACGCCCAACGCGCAGCCAAGCCGTACCAGCATCCAGTTTTCCGGCCCCCATGTGTTTGCTCTGGATGGGAACCAACTGGCCTGCGACACGGATCCGGCTTTCAGCTTCCCCCGATCTTTCACGGCAAGCAAGGGGGCCGTTTCCCATCTGAAACTGTTCGGGAAGCGGGATGTCCAAATTGAGTTTGGGAAGGGCCGCATTCGGATCTCGGACGGTGTGCTTACCTTGGACTTTTGCATCCCCAGCATGGACCTCTATGCGGTGGATAAGGCCATCCCACAATCCTATGTGGAATCCTTTGCGGTGTCCCCCAAAGACTTCCTGCGGGAGCTGAAATACCTCAAGGGATTTGCGGCCAAGGAGCGCCGTCCCTATGTGCGCTTCCGGGCCGGCGAACTGGTCATGCCGGTCTCCTCCGGGACATACAGGGCCGTTGTGCAGTGCGTCGGCGAAAACCGCATCACCTTTGCCTTCGACTTGAACCGGATGATCGACGCCCTGCGGCAGTTCAAAGACGCGCCCAGTGTGCAGATCAAGATCAACAGCGCCGTATCGCCCGTTCTCATCGAGGCGGAGGGCCGCAGCGATCTGGCCTTGGTCTGTCCTATCAGACTTTCTGAGAAGCTGATGGCGGCATGATGATGGGCAGAGGCTATACCAATCCGGATGCGGCTGGATATCTCATGGAGGCGGACGCCTGCAAAAAGGTCGAGGCGGAGCTAAGGAGGATTGCAGATAAGTACCAGCGGAAGATCGAGCGGGAGCAGACTGCGAGGGAAAGGGAATTTGAGGCGGCCATGCAGTACCGCAGCGAGAATGAACTCTTGGACGCATACGGCTGGGAGGTCATCACAGAGAAGCAGTATGAACTCTATCTGGATATCTTCCACCGTGGGCGTAAGGCTCTGGAGAACCATGCGCCTACAGTCAATGAGGCGGCGCATCGGATCCTGCTGCGCATTCTCTCCGACATCGCCGCCGAACAGCGGGAATGGCGCTTTTCAGCCCTTATCCCCGCCCAGCAGACGGCTGAGATCGAGCGTGCAGCAAAGGCAAAACAGGAGTGGCGTGAGAAACTGCGGAAGATCAGAGAGGACCTGGACCTTGCCGCAAAACCCGATGGACCATGTAGTACATGACTGGTACGGCTGTTTCTGTCTGCCAGAAATTGGTTGCGGATCATGTTGCTTTCGGATAAAATGGAAGCACAATAAATGATAATTTGATATTCGGCACGATATTCGGACATACAGCCACGGCCAAGCATACATAAACGAATTTGGGCGGAACTGTGTACGGTACTGTACCCCTTTTGGAGGATCTATGACATATTTTCTATCACTGATTGAGGAGAAATCCAGGAGAGACTTTTCAAACTCCTATCCGTTTATTCGGGTTTACCCCAGCGACGAGTGCGATCTTCCCGCGATTTTGGATGAACTGTATGGGGCTGCTCTGGACTACGCCAGGGCACGCGGCGAGATCCCCAGTCAAGTAGCCGTGTTTCGGGACTGCTATCCTGAAGAGGATGGACAGCAGATCCTCTACAACATCTACTCCATGTATGGCGATCACTTCGTGAGTGCTGAGTTACTCAAAGTCACGGAGCCAACGGAGGATGTTGCTCTAGATCCACTTCCGGAGAGCACTGGCAGATTTGGGCCGGTGTTCCATGGTGACTGGAATGTGATTTACCACGGTATCCATTACCGAGATGATTTCCTCACGATGTATGAACAGTTCCTGCGAGGGGTTGATCCGTCGATTTTGCCGGATGCGCCGACGCATGACGTGAAGTTCGGGAACCAACCGTCTGTAATGGAAGATCGATCTGGTAAAACCACCTGAATCTTCTGGATGGAGAGCTTGGCTCAATCGCCGTGATTTGCCGTCTAAGCAACACCAATGGAGCCGCTGTGTGACAATCACGCAGTAAGAAGCAACGAAGGAACCGACAGACTGAAACTCACGTTTGGTCTGCCGGTTCCTTTTTGCGTATTTTGATGCTCGAATGAACTATGCCAGCTTGATCAAGGAGGGTCTGCAAATGAGCACGAGCTACTGGATGATCGAAGGAATTGGTCTTAGAGCGCTGGATGTCAAGCCTTATATCAACATAGAAAAAGCGGCTCGTTTCTTCCATGCGCAATATCCTGATGACTCTGATTTGGCGGCCATGATTGCTGCAAACGACTATTCTTCCTTCGATCTGGAGTCTTTTTACCGCAGCAATGGATTTGAAAATCTCGCGGACGTTTTGTGCCATTGTGACGATACGGACTCCACTATTTTTGGCGATGATGGCGGTGGTAATGTGTATTTTTACTATCCGCCCTCCATGCCTTGGCACCGTAGCGATACTGAGCCACAGAGCAAAGAGGAGGTCATTGCTCGCATCATCAAAGCCGTTCAAAAGATTACGGACATGAGCGGGGAGGAAATCAAAGCGGTTATTGATACAGATCTGTATGCGGTCGGAATGGGTTAAGGTTATCCGCACGCTTCATCGCTGAGCGCAGCGGCGAAGTTCTGAGAGTATGCGACGCAAAAGTGGATTTCCAGTCTGGAGAAGTAACGATCCCGATTTGGGATGAATGCGTTGGAATTGCAGATACCGCTTTTGTACGTCTGGAGTCCGGAGAGGAATTGGAATGTGACCCGGATGAGGAATACCGGAGACTGAAGAGACTGTGAGACGTTGTTAGACATCACAGCGACCGTACATGATCGAAATATGACATACAGATTTTATGAGGAGTGATTCTACTTATGAATAAGCGTAGCATTAAAATGTCTGAAAGATGTTCCACTCAGATCAAGGAAATGTGGCAGGACAGCGATGGCTTCTGGGCCGCCGCCGCGCCAGGCTGGTGCTTTGATACCCTGAGTGGCTACCTGCTCTACGCTGAAACGGAGGATGAATTGATGTCCGAAGCTGGGGAACGTGTCCACCCGGAGGAATACGAGGTACGGGACCTGGTAGGTCAGCAGGTAAGTGTCGTTTCCTATGAGCGGGCCTGCGAGTTGCTGCCCCGGCTTCGTCTGGGCTATTCCATCATCTCCACCAGTACCGGCGAGAACTTCGAGCGCATTCAACCCTCCGTCCACCACAGGCATCAGGATTTCCTCACGCTGGAGCAGGAGGATGGAACAAAAATCTATTCCTTACCGGATTATTCTCTGACGGTGCGGGAGGAAGTACAGAAGGATGGCACCATCCACCTGACCCCGTTGACGGGCGCTGTTGCATGTACCAGCAGAAGTTGGCAAGAGTTGCCGGAAGAAGGACTGAATGCCGCTTGCCTTTCTCTGGAACAGCAGATCAACCGTGAAACGGGGAAAGACGAGGAGGAGACCCAGCCGCTGCTGCGCGTTACTGGGGATCGCAGCGACCCTCTCGTGTCGGCGCTGTTGGCATTACCACCTCAAAAGGGAGCCGGGCTTATCGAGGTCGCACCTATGGCCGGCGGAACGCTGTCGATCCAGGCGATTCCTCAAAGGCAGCCCTCTGACCTCAAGGCCATCAATCGGATCAGCCAGATGCTTCAGGATAACGGCTATGAAGAGGCCAGCAAATTCCTCGACTGCGTCTACGAATTGTGAGGTGTGGAAATGAAATACCGCAAGATCTACGAGGCACTGGAGCGCAGGTGGCAGGTATCGCCTGGGTTCCGATTTACTGATTTCAGCGGCTGGCGCAATTCAAAGGGCGGATACACACCCCTTTGGATCGTGGCAGAGGACAAGCTGAGCGGCCAGCGTGTCTGGATCACCCAATTTGGCAGGCAGTTGTCCATCACATATAAGAATATGGACGAAAAGGGGGTCTGCTACGGAGAGAGCAGGCGCATTTTCTGCAGGGATCAGACGCACATGGCCCAGGAGCTTGACACGCTCTTTGCCAGAGCGCATCAAGCCGCATAGGAGGTAGATGAAATGACAACAGCAGAACTGATCGACAGTCGCATCTATGAGGCTGAGGCCGGCCACAGGAGGGAACTGCCATGAATGAGACCACGCGGCCAATGGAGAACGCCGCGCCGTCCCGACAGCCAGCGGTGCGCTTTTACAATGGGAAAGAGGTGCTGACCCAGGACACCTTCGACTACTCAGCCGCTCAGATCGGCGATTATGTGGAGCAGGCCGTGGTGGATGACGCCATGAACTGCCTGCCGCCCGCCTATATGAGCGCCGCCTGTTTCCAGATGGGCTGCCCCTATTCCCACCGCGAGGATCTCTCAACGGGTAAGTGGCGTGCCACTTACGCCACCTTCAAGCGGTGTTTGGACGCGCCCGGCGTCTGGGAATACTGCGGTCACTGTTTTCGGGGTGAAACTGTGGAGAGGGGCAAAGATCCTATATACTGTTGAACAACAATGGAGGGTACTTATGGCAATTTTGAAAATCGTCCCGGAAAAGGACTATCAGGTGCTAATGAAATATCTGAGCGATTCCGATGTCGTTCTGCTTCCGGAGCCTGTCCTCATGGAGTTCTCCCCCGATGTCCAGCGGAAGTTGCGCCGGATGGATCAGGAGGGCCATGTAGATTACGATTTCGGAGACGATCCGGATACCTATGTAGATGTAATCAGGAGCGACAGTTGCTATGCCTACAAGACGCTGGCCGCCGCAGAGGATGACAGCAGCGAAAATCTGGTCTGATGGACCGCTGCGAACGCAGCAAACTTACACCAAGCCCGGAGGAATGCGCCCACAGCGTATTCCTCCGGGCTATTTCTATATTTGGAGGATCAATGCCTATGGATCTGTTGGATAAATTTGATGCGGTCACTGTGAAAGCGGATGCCCGTATCACACCAGATGACAAAGCCTATTGTGAGGCACACCAGGCGGCCTATGACGCCGCGATACAGTCCTTTCAGGAACTGGCCTTTTTCTGGGAGGACATGGAGAGTACGCAAAAGGAACTGCTGGGCAGTTCGGACACTTCCTATCTCTCTTCCCGCGACGGCCCTGACATCTCCCGGCGGCAGATCAACGCACACCTGGAACATCTGCACCAATCGCTCATCTACAACATCGTCCACTATTTCAATTCCACCTATCATGTATCAGTCTCTGCCGACTATGCGGCTAACAATCTGCTTCCACAAAAGCCAGATCTTCGAGTCTATGAAAATAAAGAGGCCCATGATGCATACCACGAAAAACTGCGCGCAGCAAAAATCCGCTATGAGGATGTGGTGGATCAGATCATCCTCCTGCTGGATGGGCGCAGCTTTGCCGAGCAGGCGTTCCATGAACTGGCGGGAAAATGCCACAAAGCGGCATGGAACCTGTACCGGAATCGAGCGGAATATGAGCGAAAGAAAGCCCTGATCAGCTTCACCGGATACTTTTGCAGCGTCCACCATTACAGCTGGCAGGACGAATGGACGCTGGAGGATAAAACAAAGAATATTTTGCGGGGCGTGGCCCACTATGAGACTGGGGTCTTCGATCTCTATCCTCTGGGCTTTTCCGAACTGCTTGGGTACAACCGCAGCCCCAGCAATGAACACGAGTTTTCTACCTGCAAGAAGGTAAACAGCCTGAAGATGTTCAAAAATGGCCGTGTGGACATCCGCTTCACCACAGAGACCGATGCAGCGGAGTTTGCGGCCAGATACCTCGGCCTTGTTGCTTGACAGGCTGTGTAGAAAGGGGTGAAACAGCGAATGAAATATACACACCAAGAGATGGCCTTGACCCGGGAGCAGCGCAAGGCACTCAACGAAAAAGTCATCTATCTCATTGACAGCGGCAGCGAGGACCAGGCCGGTATCACCGGAGAGGATATCTACAACGCATATACTGGAGATGGTGGTCTGCACGGTCTGGAGCGGGCCGACTTTGATAACTACCACACTTACAGCGAGAAGAAAAAGGAGATCGAGAACGGGCAATTTTTCACACCTCCAGCCATCTGTCAGCTGGTGGCTGAGAGCCTGCGGCCCTCCATCAGCGATGTGGTGGCCGACCTCACCTGTGGAAAGGGCGATTTTTTCAATTTCATGCCAGTAGAGACCAACTGCTATGGCTGTGAGCTGGACGCCAGAGCCTATAAGGTGGCCCATTACCTCTATCCCGGCGCCCGTCTGGAGCTGACCGACATCCGCACCTATAAGCCGAACCTGCGTTTTGACTATGTGGTCGGCAACCCGCCCTTCAATCTCAAATGGTATGTGGAAAATGGGGAATGCCTCTCCCAGCTCTATTACTGCGTCAAGGCCGCTCAGGTACTCAAACCTCTGGGCATCCTGGCCCTGGTCACACCATGTTCTTTCCTTGCGGATGATTTTATGGACAAGGCGATGATCCGCGAGATGGAGGGCCGATTCAGTTTCCTTGGACAGATCGGTCTGCCAGAGGATGCGTTTGCCGCTTCAGGTGTTGCAAGCTTTCCCACAAAACTGCAGTTCTGGCAAAAGAAAAGCGACCTGAAGGACTGGACAGCACGCCGCTATACCACCAGCACCCTATATACGCTTGCCACCGGCTTCGACCCAGAAAATGAAGCAATCCGTTTGTATGAGCGGGTGCTGATGCTTCCAAAAGCGGAACTGGAGAAAAACCGATCCCACGTGCTGCTGGAGCTCGCCCGGATGAAACAGACCTCCGCAGGGTTCGCCTACGAGACACAAAAATTGCTATATCAGATCAAGATCCATCCGGCGGTACGGGACCGATACACGAAATGCTGTGAATACCTGCACCGGTTCTATACCGAGCAGAAGCCGGACAATATGGACTATAAGGAGTGGGACCGCAAAAAGCTGACAGAGGCAAAAGTCCTGACCTATCTGCGCCGGACGTTGCGCCGGCAGAACAGGAAACCGCCCCAGGATGTGGCGAAACTGGTCAAGCAGAACGATCAGTTTGTCTACAAGGCATACAGCACCAGAGCCAAACTGCTGATTCCATCAGAGTGGAGTGATCCGGTTGCTGTCAATGACGCTGTGCTGGACAACACGCCGGAGCGTTTTCCGGGGTTTGAGCGGTTCCTTCGCCGCAAGCGCAGGGAGTACGAAACGCAAAGCCAGCAATTTGCGGAGATGAAGGAGGACCCCTTCATCGCTGAATGGCTGGAGGAATTTACCCTTTGGGACGATGAAAACGAGGAGGTCATCCAGCTTAACGACATCCAGCGTCATGATGTCAACCTGATGCTGCAGAAGCGATATGGTCTCCTCCAGTGGGAGCAGGGCAGCGGCAAGACCCTGGCCGCCATCGCCACCGGCACTTACCGGATGGAGCAGCAGCATCTTCACTCCACCTGGGTGGTGTCCTCAGCTATTTCAATCCGCAACAACTGGGATGTGGCGCTGAAGAACTATGGCCTGCCTTATGTGTTCGTGCAGCGGCTGAAGGACTTTGATCGAATCCGACCCGGTGATTTTGTGATCATGACCCTCAACAAGATGGGGGACTTCCGCAGGCACATCAAGAAGTGGCTCAAGCGCCACGGCCAGAAGATCCAGTTCGTACTGGACGAGAGCGACGAGATCTCCAATCCCTCCTCCATTCGGGCCAAGGCAGCGCTGGACTGCTTCCGGCGCTGCCGCTATAAACTGCTGACCACGGGCACCAGCACCCGCAACAACATTTCGGAGTTTGCACCCCAATTAGAGCTAATGTACAACAATTCCATCAATATGCTCTGCTGGTGCGATACCACCTACAGCTACGACCGGGATGAGGGCCGCATCTTGACACACCGCAATAATCCGTTTTATGGGAAACCCATTCCCGCCTACAAACACGGCTATACTCTGTTCTCCTCCTGCCACCTGCCGGAGAAACCTACCGTATTCGGCATCGGGGAGCGGACCCAGGACATCTACAATGCGGATATTCTGGATGTCATTCTGGCCAAGACAGTCATCACCCGCACCTTTGAGGAGGTCACCGGGAAGGAGATCCGCCGCATCCATCAGGTGCCCGTGTCCTTTGCGGCCCCGGAGCGTGGGGTCTACAACGAGGTGATGAAGGAATTTGAACCCATCTGGCGCAACTATTATGCCTCCACCGGCAATGCACGAAAGGACGCCATGCTGAAGCTGATGCAGCAGATCACCCTGCTGCTCCGGGTCAGCGCGGCGCCCAACACGCTGGCGGAGTACGAGAGCAGTGCCATTCCGGTCAAGATCCGGAAAGCTGTGGAACTGGCGGCCCAATGGGAGAACGAGATCGTCGCCATTGGTGTTCGGCACAAGGTCGTGCTGGACGCCTACGCAAAGGCGTTCCAACAGCTCCTGCCGGACCGGCCCCTGATTCAGGTAACAGGCTCCACCACCACCTTCGCCAAGCGGCGGGCCCTGCGCCGGTCACTGAAGGAGACGGGGAATGGTATCCTGCTCTGCACCCAGCAGAGCCTGCCCTCCAGCGTCAATTTCGAGTATGTCAACAAGATCATCCTTCCGGAACTGCACTATAACAATTCCGGTATGAGCCAGTTCTATATGCGTTTTATCCGGTACACTTCCACAGAGTTTAAGGATATCTACTTCCTCACCTACGCCGGAAGTCTGGAGTCCAATCTCATGCAGATGGTGGTAGCCAAGGAGAAGATCAACCTGTTCATGAAGGGCAAGGACGCGGATCTGGATGAGATTTATGACAAGTTTGGCATCGACTACAACCTCATGGCCCTGCTGATGCGCCGGGAATTGGATAAGGAAGGACACTTCCAGATCCGGTGGGGCGAGCAGCTGATCGCCTGATGAATCAACAATGAATAGGAGAATTGCTATGAGAAAATATCGCGTGATCATTTATCCCAAATACGATTTGGAACTGACCTGGCTTGTGTCTAAATCGCATTTTGATACGGACCTCCCTGAATACAGGACCTGTATGCGCTGCGGCCAAAAGATGCAATATCCGCTTGCCCAAAATGCGCTGAGTCGGGCGATGGACGTCTATGTGTGTTCCGATTGCGGGATGGACGAAGCAATCCGGGACGCCACAGGCGAGATCCTGCCTGTGAGCGAGTGGTACATCGTAAAGCACCACTATTTTGGTGAGCATGAACCGATTAACACCTCACGGCTGCTGCGGGGCTGCCGCTTTCAGAACATTTTTAGCGGCCCAAAGAAAACGCTGCCCCTGAACAGCGTGCTGTACCCTGCTTCACTGATCGCGTATTCCCGCTCCGATTATGACGGCTACCAATGGTGGACGACCTGGTTCCACGGTCAAGAGGAAAAGGCGCTGCCAGAAGTGGCCTATGAAATGGATGCCTTCATGGATGCGCTCTTCGCTTTGCCGGAATTCAAGACTCTGCGGAGCATGAAGCGTACGTGCAAGCTCTATGCGGAACCGACAGCGGAACAGACAGAATATAACCTCTATTCAGAAACAGAGCACCTCTATATTTGGCTGCGGCTGATCACCCGGGAGAGGGACTACAATCTGTACGTCTATTTCTATGACAGGAATGCGACATAAAGCCGGGCAAAGGATCCTCTAACAGGACTACACACAGAAACAGGAGCAGGTGGAACATATTCCACCCGCCCCTGTTGCGCTTTAATTGCAGACGTATTGCTGGAAGAGTCTCTGTAGGGTCGCGGATACCTGAGCACAGGTGGCTTCTCTCTTCGGGCCGGGCCTGAGCGCCATGCAGAGTACCATGGCAGCTTTCCGATGACGTTGAGGGAGAGAGACGGGCTTGTGATTGTGATAGGTCTGAAACAGTATGGGGTTCCATGGGGGTACACCCCGGTGTGATGTGCTTAAGCGAATTGCCTGGAGAGTTGCTTTTGTCGATAAGAGGTATTATACTGTAAAATCGAGAGAACTCGGCCAGTATGCCGAGATAACGGCTCTTCCACAGGACTTGTGGCCGTTGAGAAAGTGAGGAACCGAATTTATGGATATTTTGTATTCCCCGGACTTCCAGCACCCAGATACCAGTGTCCCTGTCTGCTTCGTCTTGGATCTGGATGCAGAAATCTTGTGGCTGGAGCCGTGTGAAGTGGTTTGTGAACAGTGGGATATTTCCGAGGCTGACTATGAAGAGACGGAGAGACTGTGCAAACTGTGGGGAGAGCATAGCTGCTGTTCCGTAGCGGAGGCAAATCGCCTCATTCAATCCAGGTATAACGAAGCGTTTGAGGATGGTGTCTGTTTCTCCGAAAAATAAACTAATGTGCGATTATCAAAACAGCCATAGCACTTTTCCTGTGTACAGCCACAGATAGCCAGTAAGGTACAGATTTCTGCAAACGATGCAGATACATCCGCTTGCGCCCACCCTTGACAAACCTGTCAGGGGTGGGCATTGTTTTTTTGTGATGGAGGGGAACTCCATACCACCGGGGTCATGCCGACAGGAAACTGTATGGGAGGGAGAGGTATCTATGAAGATCGTGTCCTGGAATGTCAATGGCCTTGCGGCCTGTAAGCGCAAGGGATTTTTGCGCGTCCTTGCCAGGTCTTGTGCGGATATTTTCTGCTGCCAGGAGATCAAGACCCAATGCCCGCTCTCCACCCCCGGGTACCTCCAGTTCTGGAATCCGGCCAGCCGCCCGGGGTATTCTGGCACACTGACTCTGGCGCGGAAGGCGCCCATCTCCGTCCGGTACGGTATGGGCGTCGGCCGTTTCGATGAGGAGGGGCGGCTGATCCTGCTGGAATATGAGGAGTTCTATGTGACCAATGTCTATGTGCCCAATTCGCAAAGCGGGCTGGCCCGTCTGGAGTACCGCACAGCATGGGACGCCGCACTGCGGGAGTTTCTGCGCTCGCTGGACAAGCCGGTGATCCTGTGCGGCGACTTCAATGTGGCCAGGGGGTACATCGACATCTACCCGGAAAACCTGCGTAACGAGGTGGAGCTACCCGGCTTCCAGTCACAGGAACGGGAGGGGATGGACCAGCTGTTGGATTTGGGACTGATCGATGTCTTTCGCACTTGGTATCCGCAGGTGGAGGGAGCCTATACCTGGTGGTCCATGCGCCTAAAAAAGCGGCTGGAGAACCGTGGCTGGCGTCTGGACTATTTCCTGATCTCCGAGACTCTGATGCCCATGGTGCAGAATATCACTCACCACACGGACATCCTCGGCTCCGACCATTGCCCCATCTCTCTGGTACTGCGTCCGATGGCGCCCCGCAAGGAATTGTCCGATGAGGATATGGCCGCCATGTGGCGTGGACTGGACTGGGCCCAGCTGGAGGACGAGCTGCTGGAGTATCAGCGGAGCCTGGCCCGGCTGGCCTTTGCCGGCCACTGGGATCATGTGACACAGCTGCAAAAGCAGCTGGTGCGCTCTCTGGCCGCCAAAGCGCTGGCGGTGCGCCATGTGGTCCAGAACGACTCAGAGCCCGGTGTGGACGGGGTGCGCTGGCAGTCAGATGGAGAGAAGATGCGCGCTGTGCTCTCCCTGACCTCCAAGGGCTACCACGCCAGGCCATACCGTCGTTTCGTGCTGCTGGATGGGGACAAAGAGCGGCGGATCAATGTGCCAACAGCCTACGATAAGGCTATGCAGGCCCTCTACGCTTTCTCCCTGGACCCGGTGGCGGAGTCCACCGCGGATAAGAAGTCCTTCGTGTTCCGCAAAGGCAGATCCATCTATGATGCCCACGCCTGTCTCTGCCGCGCTTTGGAAGAGGAGGACGCACCGGAGTGGATCGTGCGGGCGGATGTCCGGGCCTGCTACGACTCCCTGAGCCAGGAGTGGCTGCTGGCGCACATCTCCATGGACCGCAAGGTGCTTCGGGAGTTCCTGAAGGCCGGCGTGGCCTTTGAGGGAGAGCTGTTCCCAACTGATGTTGGCATCTCCCAGGGCGCGTCGCTCTCGCCCATACTGGGAAATATGGCTCTGGATGGACTTCAGGCGTTTCTATATGAGCAGCTTTACCCAGAAGGTGCGGTAGACTATGGCGGCGGAGATCTGGTGCGGTTTGCTGACGACATCCTCATCACCGCCCGCAGCCGGGCACAGGCAGACCGCATTCTGGGACTGCTGAAACGGTTCCTGGCGGTCCGGGGCTTGAAGCTGAACTGGGATAAGACCTATATCAGCAAAGTGGAGCTGGGTTTTGAGTTCCTGTCCCGGTGGTACCAGAGGGAAGAGGGCGTCCTGGTGGTCCGGCCCTCAGACCGGGCGGTCAAGAAATTTGAGAACAGTCTGGAGTCCTTTATCCTGAGCTATAAGGGCTCCCAGCAGGCTCTGATCGAACGGCTCAACCGGAAGCTGAACGGCTGGGGCAGCTACCACCGGGTCACCGACGCCTATGACACCTTCCGCCGGATCGACAGCTGTGTGCAGGCCCTTCTGATCAAGAAGATGCGCCAGCTCCACCCCAAGCGGAAGTGGAAGACCATCCAGAATATGTACTGGTATGAGCAGGACGGGCGCCATATCTTCGCCCTGCGGGATAACAAGGCCGTGCAGGTCGCACGCTTATCCGAGCTGGAGATCACGGAGCACAGGCCCATCCGTCTCTCTTTCCATCCCTATCTGGACCAGGACTACTATGTCTGGCTCCAGCGCCGGCGGGACGATCAGAAGGTCAGCGGCGCCAAACGGCGGGGGATCTGGCGCAGACAGGCCGGGCGCTGCCATTACTGCGGACGGCCTATGCTGCCGGACCAGGAGATCCAACTGGTGGAGCTTGTTCTGGGCCGGGGGCGTACCGTCGTCTCCAATCTGGCCTACATCCACCGGAGCTGCGCCTATGATGTGGTCATCGAGGGCAAGGAGGGGGGCGCCGCCGGTCTGGATGTGTTCGCTCTGCTGGATGGAGTCACGGAGCCTGTCCGTGGGCTGGAGGACCCCTACTGGGCCCTGCGGGAGTTCTTCCGTCTGTGCAGGCAGCCATCGGTCACGCTGACGCTCGGCGAAATCGAAACGATCATCGGCTTTGAGCTGGACTGGGAGGCCCGATATTTCCAGGCATTCTGGTTCGATGAGGCCCCGGCCTATGTGGGTGATCAGTGGGAGAAAGAATTTCCGTTCCACGCCATGGAGCCATCCCGGCAGGCGGCGGAGTATGTCATCTCCGATGCCTGGCGCAGCCAGGGCTACCGCATCCAGCGGCTGGATCTGCCCCGTGGGAAGGTGGTGTTCCACCGGGAGGTCTATGGGACTGTGGGACTGACCATCCCGCCAGCGCTCCTGCGGGGCCGCATCCCGGAAAACGCGGCCCATGAGGCCACGACCTTCTTTGCCTATCTAATCAAGAAGTACGGACTTTGATGAAGGTCTGTTATTATGAAAAATGCGTGTGTCAGCACTGTATGCCGTACTGTTTCATACATATATGGTGCCGCAGGCGGCACTTGGCAATAGTGCTCATACACTTGAATGTAAACAGATTGATTTTGTCTGGATTTTTCGATACAATAAAACGGCGTATTTAAGTGCCGTTGAGGAGTGGTCCCCAGCGGGATGTGCTGCCAGTCATACCGAAAAAGAAGCGAGGAAATAAGACCATGAATTTGAAAGAAGTAAGTGAGCTGCGCCGCCGCTGGCGGCCGGAGAAGAGTGCAGTCAGTCGGATCTACGGCTGCTTTGTCAACAGCAGCAAGGAGATCATCTGCGATCTGGACGAGCCCCTGGGCCGGATGCCCCAGGAGGAGGCGGAGAAGTATCTGGCGTTGCTGAAAAAGGTGCTGTCCGGCACACTCGGGAAAAATCTCATCGACATTGTATTTTCGACCCAGCAGGTGATGGATGGCGAAGAGCACCGTTTGCTCACCGCCATGCGCTCCTCCGAGTTGAAGGATGGCAGCATCCGGCAGGCCTTCTATCAGAAGGTCATCTCCAGTCTGGACCTTGGCGAAAGCAAGTACCTGATCCTGCTGGCCTGCGATGCCTATGATGTGCCTCACCGGGGCAAGGATGATGCGCTCCAGTCGGATGCCTCTGAAACGGTGTTCAACTATCTGCTCTGCGCTGTCTGTCCAATCAAGGAGGGCAAGGTGGAGCTTGGCTATTTCCCCGGGGACAATGAGTTCCACTGCGCGGCGTCCCAGACGGTGGCGGCCCCGGAGCTTGGCTTTTTATTCCCGGCCTTTGATGACCGGGCGGCCAATATCTACAATGCCCTGTTCTACTCCAGAAAGCCCGGCGAACTGCATCAGGAGTTCATCGACGCTGTATTCCACATCGATCCGCCCATGTCCGCCGCCGAGCAGAAGGAGACCTTCCAGACAGCATTGTCTGAGGCTCTGGGCGATGCCTGCAGCATGGATGTGATCCAGGCTGTCCACGAGCAGCTGGCGGCAAAGATCGAGGAGCATAAGCAGAGCAAGGATCCCGATCCTCTGACCGTAAGCGTCGATGGGATCGGCGCGATCCTGCGGGACTGCGGTATCAATGACGAGCAGATCTCCGCATTCGGGAGCCTTTGCAGCGAGCGGTTTGGCGAGGGGGCTGTCCTCAATCCGGTCAACCTCATCGATGCCGGCCGGGTGGAGATCAAGACCGCGCAGGCATCCGTGTCTGTGGATCCTGAGTACAGCTATCTGGTGGAGACAAAGCTGGTAGACGGGAAAAAGTACATCATGCTCCCCGCTGAAGATGGGATCGAGTTCAACGGCTTTGCAGTGGGGCTCTCCGTTGCGGACTCAGAGGAGTAAACATCAAAAAGAAAAACGGCAACCGGACGTTTTCAACGCCCGGCTGCCGTTCTTTTGTTTCTGGTAGTGTGTAATCATTACTGGTATCATATGCTTCAAATTACACCCGACTGTATCTGGGTTATTTGCAGGTCACAGCATACGATGTGATATAGCCGGTATCGTGGCCAGTGCTGTTGCCCGCGTACACCGTCAATGTGACACGGTAAAGAACACCGGGCGTCCCCTGAAAGTAGGTGGTACCCATAAAGTCCCGGGAATCATAGTCATAGAACTCCGGATGCTCTGCCGCATACAGAGAATCATAATACTTCCATGTCCCATTTTCTTTATAGTCAATTTCTACTTCTCGGACTCCGATTTTATCCATGACGCCTTTGCCATCCACATTCATAATAACGGCAATCTCACCATCTCCACGAGCTTCGATTGCAACACTATATCCATCTAAATACGCACTGGATCGGTTGTTTAGCAGTTCA
Organism: Flintibacter sp.; assembly: GCF_046973065.1. Lineage (NCBI taxonomy): Bacteria > Bacillati > Bacillota > Clostridia > Eubacteriales > Flintibacter > Flintibacter sp. Next base: position 39,508 of record NZ_JBKVXZ010000022.1, read on the forward strand.
TTTATCTGAGGTGGGGAGTCCGGAGGTACCTCCACAGCTATTGCACTCGTGCTTAAACTAAAGACTACTAAAACTGCAATCACAGATGCCAAATGCTTTCTCATATGGGCCTCCTCATTTGATTGAATTGATGATTTCTTTCATTTCCTCAATCGATATTTGCCCACTGATTATATATGAGTTAGAACCAACTTGCCATCCGACTTTGTTCCATTCAAAGTCAGATACAATATAGTAATCAGTCCCATTGCATACATATAGTTCTCCACCTTTTTCTCGTTCCTCCAATGCCACAGCATCTTTGGCGGCAAACTCATTGACTCGCATGACCAGTTCTCCGCGATTTGACTCAAAGACCGCTGTACATTTCGTCATGCCGTCTATTTGCCGTGCAGTCACATCGACCAGAGAATAGTCCTTTGGAACCCAGGTAGGCAGTCTGTCTGCGTTCATACTGTTGGCAGTCAGGGCCTCTTTCAGGGAACGGTACTCACTCTGGGTATCCTCGGGCAGTTCCATGATACCGGAAGGATTGAAGCACGTCTGGATCACACCCTCAGCCCATGTGATAACAGACTGCACCGGATTAAAGCCCAACGCATTTGCCGTGACCATAAAGCAGACCACCATTGTAAGGCCGGCCAGGGCCAACCGCAGTGTATGCAGCGGGGAACGGCGGCGATGTCTCCGCTTTTCTTCGTGCGGAGTTTCTTCAACTGCGAAAATCAAGGGATGTGCTTCCTGCAGCTCATTCCACTGCTGCTCCGGGTCATAGTCCTCCATGACCGGAGCCCGCTCCTGCAAGATGGACAGATACTGTTCGATCTTATCTGTGTCCAGGTCCTCGGCTGTCCCGGAGCGCAATGCCTCCTCAATTTCCTGAAGAAGTTCTGTATTGGATTTCTTGTGGGCAAGATCCTGTTCGTTGAGGAATGTTCCGGTATCTGATTTACCGGAACGGGGTTTATAGCGCATTTTTTTACCTCCCACTTGTTTATCTCATGAGCCAAGTGTTTTGTGACATCAACATTTTATTTTGGCGCCAGTCCATCCAGTTCCATCAATTCACGGCATTTTCGGACTGCTCTGGATAGCCGCTGGCGGCAGGCTACCTCAGAAATGCCAAGGGCCTCGGCAATCTCCGGGATCGAGCGTTCTTCTTCAATCCTGGCTAAGAGCAGTTTCTTCTCCTGCTCGTTTAGGCCATCTGGAAGATGGTACTCCAGAGAGAGTTCTATCTCACATGTCTCCGTCTGCCAATCGCTCAAGGGCACCTCCGCTCTGTGATAGCTCTTGCGGCTTTCGCGAAATGTCAGATTGTCCAGAGTTTTATATAACCACGCAACAGGTTTGCTGTGGGCGCACACCACATCCGCCTTGCAGCACGCAGTCAGGAATGTCTCCTGTATCAGGTCCTCTGCCAACTGCCAATCTCCAATCCGGCGATAGGTCAGTTGTACCATGAGGGTAGAATGCTGCACCATCAAAGAATGGATGATCTTATTTTGGAAACGATCCATATGTCCTCTCTCTTACTCCTCTGCAAAAAATCCAGCCACTTAACGACATGCTAAGCAGCTGGAACACTTGACCAAACTTCTCTCTATTCCTCTTATGCTGCTGGAAGGGCAGTTCTTCGCGGCCAAGAGCCCCGAGAGCCCGTCATTCCATCAGTTGCTCAGTTGACCGCCGGTTCCAATTTTTCAAACAGGGGATCATCAAAAAACTCTCTCACGCTGATCTCTAATCCATCACATATCTTCTGGATTGAAACTACGCCGGGATTCTGACTTTTGGCACTGAGCATACTGTAAATTGTAGAAGGTGGGATGCCACAGCGATTGGCCAGAGCATTGATCGCCATATTCCGCTCTGAACAAAGCGTCTGTATCCGTCGTGCTACTGCGTCCTTTGCATTCATCGCGTCCCGCCCCTCTACAGATATTCGCACATATAGTTTAATAGTTTGTGCGATATATCGTGTGGGATATATCCAAAATCATGCAGGGGACGGTGGGAATGTAAAGAAAATGTTCACTTGACTATGGTATCGGGGCAATAGAATCTTGTTGAAATAACTTCCGCAAGCGGGGCTCAGATAGTTCACAGGACTTCTACCATTTTGTCGGTAAGCGTCAAATAGAAATTTAGAAAGTAACCGTCAAATCTCCCTGCGCATAAAAAGGCCGCCATCTCAGTGCCTGTGCATTGAGATGGCGGCCTGCAGTTCTATTATGATTTAGGACTTCTGCATTCCTGGGGCGCGTTCACCGGGAGGAAAGATTCGGCCCAGGCTTCATCCGTTCGGCTCATGTCAGGCGCGTTGTGCAGGAGCCAAACCAGATAGCGGTAGGGATCCAAGTCATTCTCCTTTGCGGTCTCAATCAGGCTGTAGATCACAGCGCTGGACTGAGCGCCGGCCGGGGTGTTGGAAAAGAGCCAGTTCTTCCGGCCTATGACAAAGGGCTTTATGCTGCGCTCGGCACGGTTGTTGGAGAGCTCCAGCCTGCCGTCCTCCAGATAGCGCACCAGGTAGGGCCACTGCTCCCGCAGATAGTGCAGTGCCTTACCCAAGGCGGACTTGGGCGCCGTCTTGGCGCTGGTCTCATTTGCCCATGCCAACAGAGCGTCCAGAACCGGTTTCTCCAGTTCCAGCCGCTTGGTATAGCGCTCTTCCGGCGTCAGTTCCACGAGAGCCTGCTCCAACTGAAACAGCCTGGTGCAGTAACACTCGCCGGTGGCCGCCAGAGATTCCTGCCGTTTCTCTTTGGGCAGCGTTTGCAGCGCCTCGTCAAATTTTCGCCTGGCATGAGCCCAGCAGCCCACCACCCGGATGTTCTCCGGCAGCTTGTGGTAGCCCTGGTAGCCGTCCGCGTGCAGCCAGCCGGAAAAGTCCTTGAGGAAGGTCGCCGCGTGCTCCGCCTTCCGGCTGGGCTGGTACTCATACAGGACAATGGGATACTCGGCGCAGCCGCTGGTCCGGTAGACCCACATATAGGACTTGCTCGTAGAGGTCCTGCCCGGCTCCTTCAGCACCTGCAGCGTGGTCTCGTCTCCATGCGGCACGGTTTCCTTGCACAGCTGCCGGTGCAGCACGTCATACACCGGCCGCAGCCAGGTGTCCGAGGCCTGCAGGATCCAGTTGGCCATCGTCTGCCGGGACAGCTTCAGCCCCTGCCGCTGAAACTCCTGCTCCAGGCGGTACAGCGGTGAGTACATGACAAACTTCTGCGTCATGATATGGGCTACCGCCTCTGGTGAGGCGAAGCTGCCTGGGCAGAGCGTCGGCTGTTTGGGTGTTTTCCGGAGATTGCCTTCGCCTGTTTCCGCCTCGCACTGCTTGCAGGCGTAGGTGTAGTACACATCCTCCCGGATCCAGAACCGGGCCGGCTCCATCTTCAGGCTCCGGCGCACCTCTTTCCCAATCTCCTCCATCACGGCACCGCAGGTATCACAGGTGCGCTCTTCTTCGCAAAGGCGGTGCTCCACCACTTCCGTGGGGGTTCCCTCCGGCACGATATCCAGTACATTGCCGCTGTGCCGCTTGCGGGCATGGGCCTTCACCGCCACCTGTTCCGCTGTGGCATTTTTCGTCCCATAGGCATAGGCCTCCGCCTCGTTTGCCATGAGGGACAGCTGGTCCATCAGGCCCTCCTGGAGCCGCTCTGAGGATGCGCCAAACTGCCGCTTCCTGGCAAGACCAAGCTGCTCCAGAAGCCATTGGTTCTGGAGCTTCAATTCTTCATATTCCGCCCGTGAGATGGTCACCATTTCCGGGGTGCTTGCGGCAGTGTTCTTCTTGTTTTCCATGAGAAAATGATACCATAAAACAGGTTAAAAAGCCAGAATTTTCAATGCTTTCCGGTATCAGATCACGCTCAGGCCGCTCACTGCTTTGTTTGCCTTGGGCTGCTCTGTCTTCAGTCCCTCCATCAGCCAGCGGTACTGTTGAGGCGTCAGGGCCTGCACTTCCTTCGTACTCCGGGGCCATTGGAAACTGCCGCTCTCCAGACGCTTATACAGCAGCAGAAAGCCGTCTCCTTCCCAGTAAAGCGCCTTGAGCCGGTCCCGCCGCCGCCCGCAGAAGAGAAACAGCGCCCGCTGAAACGGGTCCATCTGGAACTGGCTCTTTACCAGGTTTGCCAGCCCGTCAATGCCGCGTCGCAGATCTGTGTATCCGCAGGCGATGTACACCGGACAGCTGCAACTAAAATCGTTCAGCATGACTTTGCTGCCCGGAGGATCGCCAGCAGTGTGGCCTCATCCGCTCCCCCATAGACCTGGATCCGCACACCGCTTACCTCCATAGCGGCTACGATATGCCCGGAGAGCTGGGAACGCTCCATGATTGGCGCCTCTGCAAAGGTTACCTCCCGGACTTCTTTCAGGGCCTGGAACACCTTCCTCTGCCAGGAGAAATAGGTGGATACCGCGATTCCATTCTCCTGGCACCATTGGCCTACCGACAGCCCACTGCTCCGGCAGGCCTCCACACGCCGGCTCCATTCCACCAACCGCTGTTGTTGATTGGCTCTCTGTAAACTTGCTGCCTTCTCCATGTCTGCACCTCACTATCTTGGAGTCTGGGACACTCTCTGGTACTACTTGGTACTACCATGCACTTCCTCAGACTCTTATAGTTTGGCAGAGGCATTTTACCCTGACAAGCCGCCGACTGTTTTTACGCTTACCTACTTGGTACTACCATGCACTTCCTCAGACTCTTAGATAAGGTACAATAATTTTCGCAAATTGAAAAGCAAACAAAAGAAGACATGGTTTGCAGCCCTCTGGTAGAATGAAGTCGCGACACACCATTCTGAAAGGAGACGGCAAACCATGTCCGAGAAGATTGTACAGCTGAACGAAGAAGTAATCAAGGGGCAGCTCAAGGAACTTGTACGCGGCAGCGTAGAGGAAACACTCAACGAGCTTCTGGAAGCCGAGGCGGAGAAGCTGACCCAAGCGGCCCGGTACGAGCGTAACGAGCAGCGCCAGGGCTACCGCAGCGGCCACTACAGCCGCAACCTCACTACGACTTCCGGAGACGTTACTCTCAAGGTGCCAAAACTCAAGGGGATCTCCTTCGAGACTGCTATTATTGAGCGGTATCGCCGCCGGGAGAGCAGTGTGGAGGAAGCCCTCATTGAGATGTATCTGGCCGGCGTATCTGTCCGGCGTGTGGAGGATATTACTGAGGCCCTCTGGGGCAGCAAGGTTTCTCCCTCCACCATCAGTGAGTTGAACAAGAAAGCATATGTCCACATTGAGGATTGGCGGAACCGTCCTTTGCAAGGTGGGCGATATCCGTATGTCTATGTGGATGGGATCTACCTACGCCGCAACTGGGGCGGAGAGTTTGAGAATGTGGCCATTCTGGTGGCGATTGCGGTCAATGAGGATGGTTATCGTGAGGTCCTGGGTGCCGCTGAGGGGATGAAAGAGGACAAGTCCAGCTGGGTCAATTTCTTCCAGTGGCTGCGTGGCCGTGGCCTGGACGGCGTAAAACTCATCGTTGGCGACAAGTGTCTTGGTATGCTGGAAGCCGTGGGAGAGGTGTATCCTGAGGCCAAATACCAGCGGTGTACTGTCCACTTCTACCGTAATGTGTTCTCCGTTACGCCTCGCTCAAAGGTGAAGCTGGTGGCCAAGATGCTCAAGGCGATCCACGCCCAGGAGAGCAAGAAAGCCGCCCGTGAAAAGGCCAAAGCTGTGGTAGAAGAACTGCGTGCTATGAAACTGAAGGAAGCCGCCAAGAAGGTGGAGGATGGCATTGAGGAAACGCTTACCTATTGCGATTTTCCCAGCGAACACTGGACTCGCATCCGTACCAATAACGTCATTGAACGGCTCAACCGGGAGATCCGCCGCCGCACTCGTGTAGTGGGCAGTTTCCCAGACGGCAACTCCGCCCTCATGCTGGTCTGCGCCCGGCTGCGCCATGTGGCCGGCACCCAGTGGGGCAACAAGAAGTACATGAACATGAAGCACCTGGAGGCTGCCCTTGAGGACGCCTCCATTGCTGGCTGACTTCTCTCATGCCAGGGCCTGCAAACCATTTTGCGAAAATTCCTTGACACTACCGACTCTTATAGTTTGGCAGAGGCATTTTACCCTGACAAGCCGCCGACTGTTTTTACGCTTACTAGAGAACCGTAGCCACCCCAGCCCGGGGTGGCTACGGTTTTTGTATGGTAGATTCGGTATTTAGGAGTATACAAATCTTTAAACAAGAGTAAATAGACTCCACTATATTAGAAGAGATTAACTAAGTGTATGACATTGATAATTAGGACGGAAAGGAACAAAATATGAGGAGTGACTAGGTAACTAAGCATTCTCTAATATTTCAACATTGTGCGAAGTGAGTGCAATGTCTAAAGGTGTATTACCATCACTGTCCACTACATCTGTTTGTGCACCTGAATCGATTAAGGTTTGCAAAACATTACTACTCAGACTTTGTGCTGCTTCGTGAATAGGATAGGAGAAACTCTCCACGAATCCTTCTGCTGTATTCCCGGAGTAATCAAGCTTTTTATTCACATCTGCGCCAGCAGCAATAAGTAAGTTAATAGCCTCTAGATTTCCTCGTTTTATTCCTTCCACTAATGGATTATAAGATGGATTACCCCCATTGGGATCAATGCCCATATTCAGTAAATGCTGTAATGCCTTATTGTTGCCTTTCATAACTGCTGAATACAAGTAAGTGTTATTTTCCGCGAGATTTAAACTTTTGACTTGCGTAAGCAAAAGAAAAACATCGTAATTTCCATGACAGATCGCAGTCTCAAATATGGACATTTGGCCTTCGCTGTGGTAATTTATGTCACATCCAATCTCGTTGATTAGGTAGGACAAAATCGTTTGCTGATCTGATAAAACGGCTGCTTGTAATGCGTGATAAAACGCATCAGGTGAGTACTGCTCTCCATACTCGCAAAGAATACGAACAACATCAAGATTTTTACTTTTTACTGCACTAACTAATAACGTATCTAATTCAGTGTAATCAAACGGAGTAATAACTCCAGATTTATCAGATAGAGTAAGAAAATACTGTGTTAATTTGGCCTGTCCAAACTGAACTGCCAATCGAAGCGCCTCTATACTGGATACAAGCTTTTCTTGTAAATATATAGAAACATCATAGTTCCCATAAGAGATTGCAGAAATCAGATGATCAGTTAAAAGAGCACAGTTGGTAGTTTCCAGTGCCTTTAAAACATCAATGTTGTTTAAAGCAGAAATTAAAATACTAGCTGTATATGGAATCTCCTCTGCGAAATTTAGTTTGCTTGATTGAAGATAAGAAATTGCAGAAGAACAATCGCCTTTTACAGTTGCGAGACATAAGGCTATATCTTCCTTCTCTGCAAGTTCACCTATACCAGATTGGATAAAGTTCGATAGAAGCATTTCTGCAACTTGAAGCTTCCGAAAGATGGAATCCGGATCTTGAGAATCATGGTAAGTTGTTAAAGAACGTATTAGAGTATCTGTATCGTAAACAGCATCATGCGAAAGTAGTCGCTCTACTTTGTGTGTATCGTTACACATAATTGCATAATCGAGTGCAGATAATCCGTTATCATCGGTCATATCAACATTCGCACCTGCATCTAAGAGAAGATCAAATAAAGGATCTATCCCTGCTCCGGAGATAGGAAAAGCTCCGCAGCTGTACATTAGAAGATTAGTTTTATCCATCAATATAAAATTTGGATCAGCACCATTTCCTAATAGATATTCTGCGATATCTACTCCAGTATGGTTACAAAAGATGTCCTCACCCATATGCTCTTCAGAGTAATAATAAAGCGCATTGTCTTTTGATGGATGGGCCAAAAGCGTATTAGCATTTGCCTTTTGTTCGATTGCTTCTTTGACCGCTTCAAGGTTCGGATTTCCGCTAAGTGAATCGTAGAGCAATCTATCTGCTTCATTTGCATTTGAACTAAAGCTAGAAAAATCTATCATACTGTTGACTCCTTGAAATCCACAGGCCGATAATTGAAATAACAATAAAAAGCTAATTAAACACCCTACAATTCGAATTCGTTTGAACATTTCCGCTATCCTCCACCAGTCCACTAAGAGCAGGGGAACTGCCAAAGATAGCAGTTCCCCTGCTTGCTCAAAGAGCTACCTCCAAGTAATAGAAACTTTGGAACCAATTCGAGAACTAGACATATTAAGTGCCGAGGTTACCTTACCTCTATAGCTAATACCCTCGCCCTTTTTTCCAGCTCGTACATTATCAACGAAACCCTTGGCAATCTCCTCATACCCGAAATCAATATCAGCGATTACCGTTAGGTTATTGGGGTTTGTCATTGTAGCATAGGGATCAAAGCCATCTAGCCACCAATGCTTTTGGGTAGGTCGGGTAAAGAGTAGTTTGTTATTCGCATACAGACTTAAACTAATTGTTGGCCAGTAGTTTGCTGGTGCAACAGGGAAATGTCTTGTATTGCACATAAGTTTGGGGAACCAATCCAACACATGCTTGGAATGATATCGCTCTTGATGTTCTGCAACAGGCTCACCGTACATTCCAATTTCTGTTCCAACGCCCATCTGGAAATAGTTTCCCTTCCATCCTTCGATTCGCCATGAATATTTGGGGTTCTTGGTGTCGAAAATGGAAATGAAGCTACGAAAACTAACATCACCTTCACTTGCTACAGCGAAGACATCATTATAAAAATCGTTGTATCCACCCATTCGCTGAACAGCATCTATTCTTGCATACCAGATACCTTGTACTGGATCCCAAGCAAACAGAGTTCCAGGTGCGGTATTGAATGCATTTCCAAACCACTCAATGACTTCCATTCTGTCATTCCAATTTGGAAGGCCAGTTATAGTTGAAACTGTAGGCATTTGAACCGCGTTACCCTTTATGTATCGTCTACCATCAGAACTATATTTATCTAAGCCGAGTGCATCCCAAGTTGTATCGCCTACCACGCCTCTGTATGCGCCTACATTTCCGCCTGGCATAATTGCATCCTTGAACATGTTAACTGCTTTGAGTGTTGCAGAATCAAAGACTCCGTTTACTGTGAGCTTTTTCGTAATAGTTATATCATATGCATCGTCAAAATCTGTTTTTCCATCGTCAGCAATAGGAAGTTGCAAATAGGGCATAAACTTATTGAGGGCTTCCTGTAATTTCATAACATCACTCTGAGGGTTAGTCCGGCCATAGCTAAGCCTATCACCGGTTTTGAACAATCCCAACAAATCAATATAGATGATAGGATTATTGGAAACATATGCATATCCAACAAACAAAGTTGGAGCCTCAGTATAAAATGTTAGGTCATACTGGCTCGGATCAAGGATGGGATCCATGGCGGTGAAATAACGGTTCTCTGCGTCATAGAACCGTGCCTTGGCATAGTACTGGTTCAGCACCGCATCGAAGTCGT
>NZ_JBKVXZ010000023.1:0-39784 GCF_046973065.1 Flintibacter sp.
GGGATTTTGGCCTATGGGAGCGAGGAGATCCATATCAGCGCCGGCTCCTATGTGGTGCGGGTCACCGGACGGGAGCTGGAGCTGCGGGCTATGACGGGCCTGGAGCTGCTCATCACCGGGCAGATCGCGGACATCCGCATGGAGTAGGAGGGGGAGCATGAGGCAGGTAGAAAATCTCCTGCGGGGAACGGTAACTCTCACGGCCCGGGGAGCCTTTCCGGAGCGGCTGTTGAATCTGTGCGCCCAGGAGCAGGTACCCTGCTGGGGGCTGGAGTGGGTGGACGAGCACGCCCTGCGGCTCATTACTCTGCGCCAGAAACTGCGGCGGCTGGAGGAGCTGGCGCAGCGTGTGGGGTGCGAGATCGAAATAGAGGACAGCAGGGGACTGCCTGCCTTCCTGCGCCGCTTCCGCAAGCGCTACGCATTTTTGGTGGGGCTGGCACTGAGTGTGGCGGCGGTGTGTATTCTCTCTCGGTTTATTCTCACCATCCAGGTCACGGGCAATGAGCAGGTATCCTCGGCCACCATCCTTTCCCAACTGCGCCAGCAGGGGGTGCGCCCGGGGGTATACGGACCAAGTCTGGACCGCAAGAGTATTGCCCAACGTGTCTTGTTGGAGATGCCCGATCTGTCCTGGATGTCCATCAATCTCTACGGTACCCGGCTGGAGGTGGTGGTGCGGGAGGCGGTCAAGGCGCCGGAGCTGGACCGGGAGGAGGGGTACTACGATGTGGTGTCCCAGGCTGACGGGATCATCCTCCAGGTGGAGCCGCTGGCCGGAGAGGCGCTGGTAGCGGAGGGGGATACGGTAGCAAAAGGCGAGGTGGTGATTTCGGGCCTGGTCAGCATGCCGCCCCCTCAGTACAGCGACCTGCCTACCCGCTACTACCAGACCCACGCCCGGGGCCGGGTGTGGGCCAGAACGTGGCGTACCCTGCGGGGTGCTATCCCTCTCCAGGCCCAGGTGAAGGAGTACACCGGGAAAGAGCGTACCCTGTGGTCGATAAGCTTTTTTGGATTTTCCCTGGATTTTTTCCGAAACAGTAGCATTCCATGGGAGTCTTATGATAAAATAACCACGGTGTACCAGGGAAGCCTCCCCGGCGGCCAGCGCCTGCCCATGATGCTTACGGCTCAGCGCTGCCGTGCCTATGAGACGCAGAGTGTGGACGTGGATGTGGAAGCGGCCCAAGCTCTGGTGGAGGAGGGACTGGAACGCCGGCTCCAGGATCTGATCGGCCCGGATGGACAGGTGTTGTCCCAAAACTTCACCGCCCGGGTGGCAGACGGGATGCTGGAAGTCACGCTGAGCGCCGAGTGCCAGGAGGAAATTGGCCAGGAGACGCCCAGCTCACGGGAAATTCCAGAGGAGGACTCCTCTGCCGAACAGGAGTAATCATACCAATGACAGAACAGACCATCAGTTTGGAGCGCTTGGAGGATACCATCAGCCTCTTTGGCTCCTTTGACGAGAATATCCGTTTGATCGAGCATGAGCTGGGGGTCTCGGTGATCAGCCGGGATTCCCAGCTGAAGGTGTCCGGGGAGGACCCGGAGCAAGTCCTATTTGCCGTGCATGCCATCGAGAACCTGATGGGCCTGGCCGCACGGGGAGAGGCTATCAACGAACAGAATGTACGATATGTCCTTCAGCTGGTGCGGGAGGGCCGGGAGCAGGAGGTACAGCAGCTGTCTGCCGGCGTGCTGTGCATCACTGCCAAGGGCAAGCCCATCAAGGCCAAGACCCTGGGCCAGAAGAAGTATGTGGAGGCTATTCAGAAGAATACAGTTACCCTGGGTATCGGTCCCGCCGGTACCGGTAAGACCTATCTGGCGGTGGCAGCGGCAGTGGCTGCCTTCCGGGCCAAGGAGATTAACCGCATCATCCTGACCCGTCCTGCTGTGGAGGCCGGAGAGCGGCTGGGCTTCCTGCCCGGCGATTTGCAGAGTAAGGTAGACCCCTACCTGCGCCCCCTGTACGACGCCCTCTTTGATATGCTGGGTCCTGAGACTTACCAGAAGTATCTGGAGCGGGGCAACATTGAGGTAGCTCCTTTGGCCTACATGCGCGGCCGTACCCTGGACGACAGCTTCATTATCCTGGACGAGGCCCAGAACACCTCCCGGGAGCAGATGAAGATGTTCCTGACCCGCCTGGGCTTTGGCTCCAAGATCGTCATTACCGGCGATATTACTCAGATCGACCTGCCCGGAGACAAGGTCTCCGGCCTGCGGGAGGCCATGCGGGTGCTCAAGGGCGTGGAGGATATTGCCATCTGCCGTCTCAACGAGAGCGATGTGGTCCGCCATGTGATCGTGCAGCGCATCATCAAGGCCTACGAGGTGGACGAGGAGCGCAAGAATAAAAAGGAGAACCGGAGATGACCCGGCTGTCCCTTTGGGGCTATGAGTTGGAGGTAGATGAACAGGCCACCCGAGCTTGGTATGCTCAGGCGGAGGAATGGAGCTGCACCTGCGGACACTGCCGCAACTTCCTGGTTTTGGCCAGGGAACGGAAGCTGCCGGAGGAGATCCTGCATATCCTGGACAGCCTGTCCATCCCGGTGGAGAAGGCCACGTATGTGTGCGAACTCTACCATGACGAAAGCTGGGAAAAGAAGGGGCTGCTCTACGAGATCAGCTGGCGCGTGGCGGGCGCAGTGGTCCAAACGCCGGAGAAGAAACAGAATAACGGTACCGCTTGGGGCCCACCGGTCGTATTCCCCACATTTCAGATGATGGTGGGCCATGAGTGTTACAATATCCAGCCTGAGTTCCCTGAGCCGAGCTTTGACCTGGACATCAGTTTGTACCTGCCTTGGGTGCTGGACGAGCCCTTAGATGGGCCAGAGGAGGAGACAACATTGAACCACGAGATCATCATTGAGACCGAGGTGGACGGAGCGGAGGAGTATGCCGACCTGCTGCGGCAGGTGATCCCTGCCACCCTGGCTGCTGAGGGAGTGGATGTGCCCTGCGAGGTGGACGTGCTGTTCACCGATGATGAGGGCATCCATCAGATCAACCTGGAGCAACGTGAGGTGGACCGGCCCACGGATGTGCTCTCCTTTCCCATGTTTGACCTCCAGCCCGGGGAACATCCCACCCAGGAGGACGCCGACCCCGGCGACAACCTGGTTCCTCTGGGAGATATGGTGATCTCCCTGGAGCGGGCGAAGGCTCAGGGAGAGGAGTACGGCCACGGCACCCGCCGGGAAGTGGCCTACCTGGCCGTCCACTCGGTGCTCCACCTGTTGGGGTACGACCATATGGACGAGGGCCCCATGAAAAAGCAAATGCGTCAGCGAGAGGAAGAAATTCTGGGAACGCTGGGCATTGTGAGAGAATAACACGCGGCCAATAGCTCAAGCCGCAGAAAGAAAGTTGAGGATCAATTTATGGAAATCAAAAAGTCGGGTATCATCACCCTGTGCGGACGGCCCAACGTGGGCAAGTCCACTTTGACCAATGCTCTGGTGGGGGAGAAGGTGGCCATCGTCACCAATAAGCCCCAGACCACCCGCAACCGCATTACCGCCATTTTGAACCGGGGAGAGAGCCAGTTCGTCTTTGTGGACACCCCTGGTCTCCACAAGGCACGCACCCGCCTGGGCGACTACATGGTGAATGTGGTCAAGGAGAGCGTGGCCGATGTGGATGGCATTATGCTGCTGGTAGAGCCCATCCCCAACATCGGCGCTCCCGAGCAGCAGCTCATCGACCGCATCAAGACCCTGGGCTGCCCCTCTGTGCTGGTCATCAACAAGGTGGACACCCTGGAGCAGAAGGAAAAGCTTCTGGAGGTCATCCAGGTCTACACCCAGGCCCACGACTTTACCGCCGTGGTGCCCATCTCCGCCAAAACCGGTGAGGGTGTGGACGAGCTGCTGAACGTGTTGGAGGGTTTCCTGCCCAACGGCCCCCAGCTCTTCCCCGAGGGCATGGTGTCCGACCAGCCCGAGCGGCAGATGATGGCGGAGATTTTGCGGGAGAAGTTGCTCCTGTGCCTGGACAAGGAGATTCCCCACGGGACCGCCGTGGAGATCACCAAGTTCTCTGAGCGGGACGACGAGGTCATCGAGATCGATGCCACCATTTATTGCGAAAAGAACAGCCACAAGGGTATTATCATCGGCAAGGGCGGCTCCATGCTGAAGAAGGTATCCTCCCTGGCCCGGCAGGACATGGAGCGGTTTATGGGTACCAAGGTGTATCTCCAGACCTGGGTGAAGGTAAAAGAAAATTGGCGGGATAACATCAATTTGATCCATAATTTTGGATACCGGGATGAGTGATTCAAGCAGTTTGCAGTTCGGCCAATTTTCTTTGCGAGCGCAAGCGAGCCGCGCCTTTGGCGCGTCCAAGTGTTTTTGCGCTGCAAAAACCTTGTCCACCGGCAAATTCACTTTGCCGGTGGAAGGATAAGATCAGGGTTCCCACAAAAGCCTGCTTTTGTGGGAAAATTGGAGAGATAACATCAACCTCATTCACAATTTCGGCTATCGGGACGAATAAACAAAACCTTCCATCTATAAATTTCGACTCCTTCCGCCATACTAAGGCCAGAAACAGAAAACGGAGGGACGGACATGGATGGAATGTGGGAACTGTTTTTTGCCACCGGGCTGCCTCAGGCCTACCTGGCTGCCCGGCGGGAGAAGCCGCAGGGCCGTTCTGAACCGACCTTGCCGCCCCGAAACGGGGAGACCATTTCTTCGCTGCCTCCACCGTGGCAGTGAGACTGGGGCCCGCTCCGACTGGAGCGGGCCCATCGTACATAAAAGGAGCGTTTGACCATGCATCTGCACACCAAAGCCCTGGTTCTGCGGGAGACAGCGTATAAGGAATCGGACAAGATCCTCACCCTGCTCACTCAGGAGCAGGGAAAGCTTACTGCCTCTGCCCGGGGCTGCCGCCGGAAAGGCAGTCCTCTGGCTGCGGGCAGTCAGCTGCTGGTGTGGTCGGATTTCATCCTCTACGAGTACCAGGGACGCTGGAGCGTGAAAGAGGCCGAGGTGGAGCGGGAGTTTCGCGGCATGCGGGAGGATTTGGACAAGTTCTCTCTGGGCTGCTACTTCGGTGAGGTGACCCAGGCGCTGGCCCTGGAGGGGCTGCCAAGTCCGGAGATGCTGTCCCTTATTTTAAACAGCCTCCACGCCCTGGACCGGTTGGACCGCCCTCTGGCCCTGGTGAAGGGAGCCTTTGAGCTGCGTGCCATGTGTCTGGCGGGGTACGAGCCGGTGCTGGATGCCTGTGCGGTGTGCGGTTGCCAGCCGGAGGAACCCCGGTTCCACCTGCGGGAAGGGGTGCTCCACTGTGCCCGCTGCCGCGGCGAGGTGGGGGACGGGGTGTCCATGCCTCTGGATCAGGGGGCGCTAGCCGCCATGCGCCATGTGGCCTACGGAGATCCCAAACGGCTATTTTTCTTCCAGCTGGAGGAGAAGAGTCTGTCCGCCTTTGCCGATGTGGCCGAGGCCTATCTGCTTACCCAGCTGGAGCGGGGCTTCAGTACCCTGGACTTTTACAAATCGCTGCGGTTGAGTTAAACAGAGCCGTTGGAACCTTGGTTCCAACGGCTCTGTTGCTTAGGCCATAAGTTCTTCCATCTCGTCCAGCAGACGGCCAAACTGGTCCAGGGCGTCCTGGATGGGCTGGGGGGAGGCCATGTCCACCCCGGCGCCCTTCAGCAGGTCGATGGGGTTCTGGCTGCACCCGCCGGACAGGAAGGTGAGGTAGTCCTGAACCGCCTGGTGACCGCCGGTGAGGATGCGGTTTGCCAGGGCGATGGCGGCGGAGTAGCCGGTGGCGTACTGGAAGACGTAGTAGTTGTAGTAGAAGTGGGGGATACGGGACCACTCCAGAGCGATCTGGGGGTCAGAGACCATGTCGGG
Source organism: Flintibacter sp. (assembly GCF_046973065.1). Classification (NCBI taxonomy): domain Bacteria; kingdom Bacillati; phylum Bacillota; class Clostridia; order Eubacteriales; genus Flintibacter; species Flintibacter sp. The sequence goes on from NZ_JBKVXZ010000023.1 coordinate 5,892, forward strand.
GCCGAAATAGGCCTCGTTGAGGGCCTTGTATTCCCGGCAGAGAAGCTCCTCGGTCAGGGTCTCGCCCTGAGCCACCAGCTCGCCCATGCGCAGTTCAAACTCCGCGAACATGGTCTGGCGGTACAGGGTGCCCTTAAACTGCTCCAGGAAGTGGTTGATGAGCCAGGCCCGGCGGCGCTTGTCGTCGGTCTGCTTGAGCAGATGCTCCATGAGCAGGGCCTCGTTGCAGGTGGAGGCCACCTCGGCCACGAAAATCACATAGTCCCGATAGACGGTGGGCTGGGTGCGGTTGGAGAGGTAGGAGTGGACGGCGTGGCCCAGCTCATGGGCCAGGGTGAACATGCTGTCCAGGTCATCCTGGTAGTTGAGCAGAATATAGGGGTGGACCAGGGCGCCCGACATATAGCCGCCGGAGCGCTTACCCACGTTCTCGTACACATCGATCCAACGGTTGTCCAGAGCCTGACGGATGATGGCCTGGTACTCCGCACCCAGAGGGGCTACCGCCTGGTAGACGGTCTCCTTGGCCTGTTCATAAGGAATTTCCGCCTCTACGCCCGAGACCATGGGGGCGTACACGTCGTACATGTGGAGTTCGTCCACCCCCAGCAACTTTTTCCGCAGACGCACATAACGGTGCATCTTGTCCAGATTGGCCCGGACGGTGGAAATGAGGTTATGATAGACCTCCTCGGGGACGTGAGTGCCGTCCAGAGAGGCAGCTAAGGCGCTGGGGTAGCGGCGCGCCTTGGAGAAGAACTGGAGCTGCTTGACCTGGGCGGCCAGAGTGGCGGCCAGGGTGTTTTTCATACCGCCGTAGACGGAGTACAGGTTTTCAAAGGCGGATTTCCGCAATGCCCGGTCGGGGCTGGACATGAGCAGGGTGTAGGAGCCGTTGGAGAGAGGGTGAGCCTGCCCCTGACCGTCCACCGCGTCGGGGAAGGTGAGGTCGGCGTCGGTGAGCTTGGAGAAGATGTCATCGGGGGCCTGGGACAGTTCTCCGGCAGCGGCCAGCAGCTGCTCCTCCGCCTGGGAGAGAGTGTGGGGGCGGCGGCGCTGGATGTTGTGGAAGTAGCGGCGGTAGAGGGTGAGATCGGGGAGCTGGGCATAGAATTCCTCCAGACGCTCCTCGGGCAGAGCCAGCAGCTCAGGCACCTCAAAGGCGGTGGCACGCACCAGCTCCACATACTGGGTGGAGATCTGGCCCACCATGGCCTGGTAGGTAGCTACCCGGGTGTCCTCGTCGCTTTTCCGCTGGGCATAGTCCATGAGCTTGCTGAGCATCTCTCCGGCCTGCTGCTCCAAGGTGACAAAGTCGTAGAGGGTCTGGGCGCTCTCGCCCAGACGGCCGGCATAGCCCTCCAGCTTTTGGGTGAGGGATTTCAGAGTTTGGAACTCCTCCTTCCAGGCTTCATCAGTGGGGTAGAGGTCGGCGGTGTTCCAGGTATACTCCTGAGGGATGGCATCCCGCTGGGGGATGGATTTTTGTTTTGACATAGGGAACCTCCTGATCCATGGGGCTGAAGCCCCGGCATTTTTAATAGTATGGTAGCACGGGGCAAAAAATATGGCAACGGTTTTTCCAAAACAGACTGGGAGGGGTTGACAAACCGAGGATAGGTGTTTATTATTGCGTTATCACTTTAGCGAACTAGCGAAATAAACAAGGAGGCCTACCTATGTCCACCTTTTTCAGCGGTGCACTGAAAAATCTTGCGCCTTACACCCCTGGTGAGCAGCCCCAAGATCAGCAGTATGTGAAGCTCAACACCAACGAATCCCCCTATCCCCCCTCGGCTGGGGTAATCACTGCCCTCAATGCCAAAGAGGCCTCCGACCTGCGCCTGTATTCCGATCCCGAGTGCAAGGAGCTGAAAAAGGCCCTGGCAGACTATTACAAGGTGGAGCCGGAGAACATCTATGTGGGCAACGGCTCCGACGAGGCACTGAACTTTGCCTTCCTCTCCTATGCCACCGACGGCCGAGGGGTGGCCTTCGCTGACATCACCTACGGGTTCTATCCCGTGTTTGCTGACCTCTACCACATTCCCGTGCAGATTGTTCCCTTGAAATCCGACTTTTCCATCGCCCCTGAGGACTATTACGGTCTCAATAAGACCATCGTCATTGCCAACCCCAATGCTCCTACCGGCATGGCCCTGAGCCGAGACGCCATCGAGGGCATCGTCAAGGCCAACCCGGACAGCGTGGTGGTGGTGGATGAGGCCTATGTGGACTTCGGCGCAGAGAGCTGTGTGGAGCTGACCAAGATCTACCCCAACCTGCTGGTGGTGCAGACTTACTCCAAGTCCCGCTCCATGGCAGGAGCCCGGCTGGGCTACGCCATCGGTAATGCGGAGCTCATCCGGGACCTGGAGACGGTGAAGTTTTCCACCAACCCCTATAATGTGAATCGACTGACTCTGCGGGCTGGCGTACAGGCCATCGCCGAGCAGGATTACTACACGGAAAACTGTAAGAAGATCATGGACACCCGGGCCTATACCAAGGAAAAGCTGGAGAAGCTGGGCTTTACTGTGCTGGACTCCCGCTCCAACTTCCTGTTTGCCAGGAAGCCGGGTACTGACGGCGGAGCGATCTACCGTGGCCTCAAGGAGCGGGGCGTTCTGGTGCGTCACTTTGACAAGGACCCCATCCGGGATTATAATCGCATTACCATCGGTACCCAGGAGCAGATGGATATTTTCCTGACGAAGCTGGAGGAGCTGCTATGAGAACCGCTTCTGTTGCCCGCAAAACAAACGAGACCGACATTCGCCTGTCCCTCAACCTGGACGGCACGGGAAAGAGCACCGTGGAGAGCGGTGTGGGTTTTCTGGACCACATGCTCACCCTGCTGGCCCGCCACGGCGGACTGGACCTGGATGTCACTTGCCACGGGGATACCCAGGTGGACGACCACCACAGCGTGGAGGACATCGGTATTGCCATGGGAGACGCTTTTGCCCAGGCACTAGGAGATAAGCGGGGGATCAACCGCTACGCCTCCCTCCACCTGCCCATGGATGAGGCTTTGATTTTGTGTGCTGTTGATATCTCTGGCCGGGGAGGCTACTACGACGGTCTGGAGATCCCTACCGAGAAGATCGGCACGTTTGATACCCAGTTGGTGTATGAGTTTATGGAAGGGTTTGCGAAGCACGCCGGCCTCACCCTCCACCTGCGCCAGGTCTGCGGCCGCAACTCCCACCATATCGTAGAGGGGGCCTTCAAGGCTCTGGGCCGGGCACTGCGCCAGGCGGTGGCCATCGACCCCCGGTTTGAAACGGAAATTCCATCCACCAAAGGGATGCTGTAAGCGAGGAAGGATCAATGCTGGAAGAACAACTCAACGGGCTGTACGAACAGTACGGCTATCACAAATTTCGTATGTCCAAGTTTGAGGATTATGACCTGTACGCACAGAACAAGGACTTTTTGAAAAGCGGACATATCATTACCTTTACCGATGTGGACGGCGAGTTAAAGGCCCTCAAGCCCGACATAACCCTGTCCATTATGAAGAACAACAATGGCAGCAGCGAGAAGGTCTACTACAACGAGAACGTCTACCGGGACATGGGGGGCACCTTTAAGGAGATCCTCCAGGTGGGGGTGGAGTCGGTAGGCCAGCTGGACCCCTACGCCGAGGCGGAGGTCATTGCCCTGGCTGCCAAATCCCTGGAGCTGCTTTCCGAGGACTGTGTACTGGATCTGTCTGATGTGAGTTTTGTCTCGTGCCTGTTGGACGATATGGCCCTCTCAGGTCAGGTACGGGAGCAGGTGCTGGAGTTTATTGCCCAGAAGAATGTCCCCGGTGTCCAGGCTCTGGCCGACCGGGGGCTGATTACCATAGAGAATGCCCAGACCATCGCCCAGCTTATGTCCATCTACGCCCCTCTGCGGCAGGGCATTGACCAGGCCGGGCAGTTGGCCCGGAATGATGCTTCCTGGGATGCCCTGCGGCAGCTGTCTCTGGTGGCCTCCATCCTGGAGGGCTTTGGCCTGGGGGACCGGGTCCACCTGGACTTCTCCCTGGTGAACAGTATGGACTACTATAACGGGGTCATCTTCCAGGGTTTCCTTCAAAACATCCCATTCCCGGTACTCTCCGGCGGGCGGTATGACAACCGGCCCCGGAAGATGGGCAAGCAGGTGGGAGCTATCGGTTTTGCCCTGTACATGGGGCGTCTGGAGCCCTACTTCGGCCGGGAGAAACAGTATGACGCCGATCTGATGCTTACCTACGGCCCCGATGCCGACCTGGCTGATCTGGCTGCCTTTGTGGAGAAGCTGCGTTCCCGGGGGCTGGGAGTGCGCTGCCAGCGGCAGGGCGACCCGGTTGGAGGGGGGCGCTGCCGGAAGACGGAACGCTATGTCCGGGGTATGAAACCCGAGGAGGTGCTGGTATGATCAACGTAGCCCTGCCCAAGGGACGGCTGGGGGAGAGCGCCTACGAGCGCATGGCCGCCGCCGGGTATGACTGTCCCTCCATTTTAGAGAAGAATCGGAAGCTCACCTTTGAAAATCCGGAAAAAGGGGTGCGCTATTTTTGGGTCAAGCCCTCCGATGTAAGCATCTATGTGGAGCGGGGCGCCGCTGATGTGGGCATCGCGGGCAAGGACATTTTACTGGAGTACCGCCCCGATGTATATGAACTATTGGATCTGAAGATGGGCAAGTGCCGCATGTGCGTGGCCGGTCCGGAGGATTTTTATGACGATCCAAACCGGCAGCTTCGGGTGGCCACCAAGTTCCCCCACATCGCTACGGAGTATTACGATTCCCGCTCCCGGGACATCGATATCATCAAATTGAACGGTTCCATCGAACTGGCCCCTATCCTGGGCCTGTCCGATGTGATCGTGGATATTGTGGAGACGGGCAAAACTTTGTTGGAAAACCACCTGGCTCCCCTGGAGACCATCGTGGATATCAGCGCCCGGTTTATCTGCAATAAGGTGAGCTATAAGTTTAAGCACGAGGAAATCATCCGGCTGCGGGACGCGCTGGAACGGGATTTGTGAGGCGGCTTATGATCAAGATTTATGATATGAATGAAGTGCGGGACCAGGATATCTTCCTGCGCCACGACGCGGTAAAGGATGTGTCTCAGCCGGTGGCGGAGATTATCTGCCGGGTGCGGGCCGAGGGAGACGCCGCCCTCTACCACTACGCCCGGGAGTTTGATAAGGTGGAGCTGTCTGCCCTGGCTGTGACGGAGCAGGAGCTGGACGAGGCCCTGGCCGCCGAGGAGCCGGAGTTTCTGGCCGTGCTGGAGCAGGCGGCGAAGAATATCCGGGCCTACCACGCCAAGCAGAAGCGGCAGAGCTTTGTGATGGAAGAAAAAGAGGGGGTCATTCTGGGGCAGAAGATCATGCCCCTGGCCCGGGTGGGCATCTATGTCCCCGGAGGCACCGCAGCCTACCCCTCCACCGTGCTGATGAACGCCATCCCCGCCCATATTGCCGGGGTAGGGGAGATCGTTATGGTCACCCCGCCGGGAAAGGACGGCAAGGTGAACCCCGCCATTCTGGCCGCCGCTAAAATTGCGGGCGTTACCCAGATTTACAAAGTGGGCGGAGCCCAGGCCATTGCCGCCCTGGCCTACGGAACAGAGAGCGTCCCCCAGGTGGACAAGATTGTCGGTCCCGGCAACGCCTATGTGGCCGAGGCCAAAAAGCAGGTCTTTGGACAGGTGAACATCGACATGATCGCCGGACCCTCTGAGGTGCTGGTCATTGCCGACGGTAAGTCCAACCCCGCTTTTGTGGCTGCGGACCTCTTGAGCCAGGCGGAGCACGACAAGATGGCCTCTGCCGTGCTGGTCACCGAGAGCCGCCAGCTGGCCCAGGCGGTGGCTCAGGAGCTGGAGCGCCAGATCCCCCTGCTGGAGCGACAGGAGATCGCCCGGGCTTCCATCGATAATAACGGCAAAATCATCGTGGCTCCCGACCTGGAGCAGGCCATCGACGTGGCCAACCGCATCGCCCCGGAGCACCTGGAGCTGTGCGTGGATAGTCCCTTTGACTATTTGAGCCAGATCAAAAACGCCGGCTCCATCTTCTTGGGCCGGTGGAACCCGGAGCCCATGGGGGACTACTTTGCCGGCCCCAACCACACTCTGCCCACCTCGGGTACTGCACGATTTTATAGCCCCCTGTCGGTGGACGATTTTATCAAAAAGTCCCAGTTCAGCTATTACACCCGTCCGGCTCTGGAGAAGGAGTACCGCCAGGTGAGCCTGTTTGCCAAGAAGGAGGGCCTTACCGCCCACGCTCGTGCGGTGGATATCCGCTTTGACGAGAAGGAGGCGGGGAAATGATCGCCATCATCGACTACGGGGTGGGCAACCTGTTCTCCCTGAAAAGTTCCCTCGCCGCCATCGGGGCGGAAGCGGTGGTCACCCGGGACCAGCAAGTGCTGGACCAGGCGGATCACATCATTCTCCCCGGCGTGGGTGCCTTCGGTGACGCGGCGAACAAGCTGCGGGAGACAGGCATGTTCCAGGTGGTGCTGGATCAGGCCGCCTCTGGAAAGCCCCTGCTGGGCATCTGCCTGGGCATGCAGCTGCTGCTGGAGCGCTCCTTTGAGTACGGGGAACACCAGGGATTAGGACTGATCCCCGGCGAGGTGCGCCCCATCCGCCCGGTAATCCCGGCGGAGCTGGACGTACCCCACATGGGCTGGAACGGCCTACACTTCCCCAAAGACCGGGCGCGGAGCCCCATCTTTGCCGACCTCAATGAGGGAGACCACGTATATTTTGTCCACTCCTTTGCCGGCTTTGACTGCGGGGACTGCTGCACTGCCACGGCGGAGTACGGCACGGAGCTCACCGCCGCCGTCCAGAAGGACAACGTGTTCGGAACTCAGTTCCACCCGGAGAAGAGCGGAGACGTGGGACTGAAAATCTTGAAGGCATTTTGCCAATGGAGGTAAGAGCATGATTTTACTGCCTGCCATTGACCTGTATGAAAAGAAAGTAGTCCGCCTCACCCGGGGGGACTACGCCCAGATGACCGTCTACAACGACGACCCGGTGGCCCAGGCGAAACTTTTTCAGGATGCCGGAGCGCAGTGGCTCCACACCGTGGACCTGGAGGGGGCCAAGGACGGCTCCACCCCCAACTACTCGGTCATTGAGGCTATCTGCAAGGATACAAACTTGAAGGTGGAGATCGGCGGCGGCATCCGCAGTCTGGACACCATCCAGAAGTATCTGGATGCCGGGGTGGAGCGGGTGATTCTGGGCACCAAGGCGGTGACCGATCCCGCATTCCTGGAGGAGAGTTTAGACAAGTTCGGCAGCCACATCGCCGTGGGCGTGGACATCAAGGACGGAAAAATCGCCATCAAGGGCTGGCTGGAGACCGCCCAAGACAGCGTAGAGGACTTCTTCACAAAACTGTGTAAGCTGGGTGTGAGCACCGTCATCTGCACCGATGTGTCCAAGGACGGTATGCTGGCAGGGACCAATGTAGATCTCTACCGTCAGCTGTCCCAGAAGTTCTCCCTGGACCTCATTGCCTCCGGTGGGGTGTCCAGCCAGGAGGATTTGACGCGCCTTAAGGAGTTGGGGCTCTACGGGGCCATTCTGGGCAAGGCTCTGTACACCGGGGCGCTGGATCTGAAAACCGCCTTGAAGGAAATGGAGGGATAAGAGTGGTAACCAAACGCATCATCCCCTGCCTGGATATTAAAGATGGCCGGGTGGTGAAGGGGGTCAACTTTCTGAACCTCCAGGACGTGTCCAACCCCGTAAAGCTGGCCGACTACTACTCACGCTCTGGCGCGGACGAGCTGGTCTTTTACGATATCACCGCCTCCTTCGAAGGCCGGAAACTCTTTACTGATATTCTTACCGCTGTGGCCTCCACCATTTTTATCCCCCTCACTGTTGGGGGCGGCACCAACGGCGTGGAGGACTTTGAACGGGTCCTGGCCTGCGGGGCAGATAAGGTGTCGGTGAACTCCGGGGCCATCAAGCGGCCCGAACTTATCGGCGAGGCCGCCAAGCGCTACGGCGACCAGTGCGTGGTGCTCTCGGTAGATGCCAAGCGGGTGGACGGCAAGTACCACGTGTTCCTCAACGGCGGCCGGGTAGACACCGGCATGGACGCCCTGGAGTGGATCAAAGAGGGCGTGGACCGGGGCGCCGGCGAGGTGGTGGTCAACTCCATCGACACTGACGGCGTGAAGAAGGGCTTTGACATCGAAATGCTTCGGGACGTGAGCGCCATCGTCAACGTGCCCGTTATTGCCTCCGGCGGCGCGGGAGGCACCCAGGACTTTGTGGACTTGTTCCGGGAGCTGCCCCAGTTGTCCGCCGGTCTGGCGGCCAGTATCTTCCACTTCGGTGAGGTGGCCATCCCCGACCTGAAAGCGGAGCTGAGACGAAACGGAGTGTGTGTGCGGCTATGATCGATCTGGATACCTTGAAATTTGACGACCGCGGGCTCATCCCCGCTATCGTGCAGGACGCCAAGACGGGCAAGGTGCTCACCCTGGCCTATATGAACCGGGAGTCCTTGGAGATTTCCCTGAAGCGGAAGCTTACCTGCTTCTGGTCCCGCTCCCGCCAGGAGCTGTGGCTCAAGGGGGAGACCAGCGGCAATTATCAGCACATTGTGGAGTTGCGGGCCGACTGCGACAAGGACGCCCTGCTGGTGCGGGTCAACAAGGAGGGGCCTGCCTGCCACTTGGGCACCGACTCCTGCTTTGACGGCAACCTAATTTATGAGAGCGAGGAAGACTGACATGAGTGAATTTTCTTACGAGGGGCTCTACGCCCTGCTGGAGGGACGCAACAAAGAGCGCCCCGAGGGTTCTTATACCACCTATCTGTTTGAAAAGGGTCTGGATAAGATTCTGAAAAAGGTGGGCGAGGAGTGCACCGAGGTGATTATCGCCGCCAAGGACCAGGATCACAAGGAGACGGTCTATGAGATTGCCGACCTGGCCTACCACGTGATGGTGCTGATGGTGGCCTCCGGCATCAGCCTGGACGAGATCAAGGCGGAGTTGGCTTCCCGTCACGTCATCGACCACAAGGTGAAGCAGGAAAAGATGGCTTCCGACTTTTCTTAACCTACTTTTCTTGAAAGAAAAGTAGGCAAAAGAACTTTGTGCGAAACTTCGTTTCGCGTCTGCCCTTGACTGAGAGAGTACAAGTCCCTAAGGCAGGAGCCCATCACGAACCTGCATGATTTAAGAACGTGCCACGGAAGGAGAATTCACCATGCTGCTTGGCGATTTTCACACCCACTCTACTTTGGATGACGGAAAGAGCACCCTGGAGGAGATGGCGGCGGCGGCCTATGATTTTGGGGTGACCCACTTCGGTTTTTCCGGCCATAGCTTTGAGGAGTACGGCCAGGACTTCTGCCTGCCCAAAAAGGATGTGCCCATCTACCTGGAGACTGCCCGAAAACTCCAGGAAGCATACCGGGGCCGGATGGAAGTCTTTGTGGGCATGGAGCTGGACTACTTTGGGGAAAATCCCGGTGGATTGGACTATGTGATTGGTTCTGTCCACTGTGTGAAGCAGGGGGATGCGGCCTGCTATGTGGACGAGAGCGCCCAAGCCAGCCAGCGGGCGGTGGACGAGTACTTCGGCGGCGACTGGTACCGCTATACGGATGCCTACTACGACCTGGTGGCCGATCTGCCCCGAAAGACCGGGTGCCAGTGGATCGGCCACTTTGACCTGGTCACCAAGTTCAATGAACAGGCCCATACCATCGATGAGGACAGTCCCCGGTATCTGCGCCGGGCATTGGAAGCGATGGAGTACCTGGTCAAACAGGGTGTGGCCTTTGAGATCAACACCGGGGCTGTGGCCCGTGGCTACCGCACCACACCTTACCCCGGCAATGCCCTGCTGCGCCAGCTGAAGGAATTTGGCGGAGAAATCATTGTAAACTCGGATTGTCACTACGCTCCCCAGCTGTGCTTCGGCTTTGATCAGGCGGCGGAGCTGGCCCAGGCGGCGGGTTTCACCCACACCAACCTGTGGACACGAGACGGCCTGCGGCCGGTGAGCTGGGACGAATTTGGAAAGGGGAGAGAGTAAGATGCGGCTGCAAGGAGCTATTTTTCAGCTGCCCGACGCTCTGCTGGATGCGGCGGGAGTGCCCCGCAGTGGGGTGAAGGAGTTCCTGTCCGTTATGAAGATGGAGGGGGTCTGGATGTATGGCGTGACCGACCAGCCTCTGGAGGAGTGCCGCCGCGCCCTGGAGGGGGCAGGACTTGCTTCCTATTTCCGGGGCCTCATGCAGGCCCAGGAGCATGGAACTGGGCTGGATGACCCTCAGGTGTACTACAAGGTGGTCAAACGCCTGCGCACAGCTCCCCGGGCTACGGCGGTTTTTACCACTGACCCGGCTGTTCTCCATGCAGCAAAGGAGGAGCACCTGTATCTGGTGTATGTAGGCCGACCTGGTGAAGACGAGGGAGTGGCCCATCAGGTGATTTCCGATTACACAGACATGACGCAAAGCACATAAAAAATCCGTGGCTGGATGTTCCAGTCACGGATTTTTGGTGTATCAGGTAAGATACAACGGGGCGAAACAAAAGTTTCGCACAACATTCTTTTGGTCCTTTTCTTTTCAAGAAAAGGATCAGTGATTTCCAGCACAGCCGTGCTTATCTTCACCACAGGTGTGGTTTCCACAGTTGTGGTCCTCGCCGTGGTGGTGGCTGCACTGGGTGTCGGGATCGAAGGCCAGCTTGCCCGCCAGCAGGTCAGATACCTTGCTGTCTGCGTCGCCAGAGACACCAGGGTAGAGCTGAATGCCCGCCTCGGCCAGGGCAGTGCGGGCGCCGCCACCGATGCCGCCGCAGATCAGGGTGTCCACCTGATGTTGCTGAAGGAACCCAGCCAAGGCGCCGTGGCCGCTGCCGATGGCGCTGACCACCTGGGAGGAAACCACCTGGCCGTCTTGGACATCATAGAGTTTAAACTGTTCGCAGTGGCCGAAGTGCTGGAACACCTGGCCGTTTTCGTAAGTTACCGCGATTTTCATCATACAACACCTCAAACATATTGTACCCCGATTTTCGGAAAAAGCAAGGGACAGACAAATTCCACGCCTCGGGAGAGCAGTTTTGTGGTATAATGGGCTCCGCGAGACAAAAGATGCCCGGCGCTCCGGCCGGGATACCAAGGAAAGGAAACCCTATGAACGAAAAAGAAGTGGCGGAGCTCCGCCGGCGCTTCCGGCAGGACCGGAGCGGCATTTCCCACGTACGTGGGTGCTATGTGAATCAAAACGGGGAGATCATCTCTCAGTTTGACCAGTCTCTTGGAGTCATGACCCAGGAGGAGAATGAGAAGATCCTGGGCCTGCTGAAAAAGACTCTGTCGGGGACCCTGGGCAAGAACCTGTTGGACATCACCTTTGAGACCCAGCAGGTGGTAAGCGGGGCAGAGCACAAGCTGCTCATGACCCTGCGCAATTCTCAGCTCCAGGACGAGGAGGCAGTGCAGGAATTTTTCCAGAAGGTCATTGGAGCAGTGGAGCTGGAGACCAACTATCTGGTCCTCCTGGTCCACGACGCCTACGATGTGCCTTACAAAGCTAAGGACGGGGAGGAATTGGAGGATAGCTCCGCAGAAATCTACTCCTACATCCTGTGCAGCATCTGCCCCATCAAGGAGACCAAGCCGGCTCTCAGCTACTCGGTACAGGAAAACCAGTTCCACAACCTGTCTCCCGACTGGGTGGTGGCCCAGCCCGAGATGGGCTTCTTGTTCCCTGCCTTTGACGACCGCAGCACCAATCTCTATAACGCCCTGTACTATTCCAAAGATGTGCAGGATGTCCATGAAGCCCTGATTGATGCCCTGTTCCACACTCCGGCTCCCATGCCTGCCGAGACCCAGAAGGCCACCTTTGCCTCGGTGCTCTCTGACACCCTGGGGGAGGAGTGCAGCTACGAGGTGGTCCAGGCGGTCCACGACCAGCTGTGTGGCCTGATGGAGGACCACAAGGAGAGCCACGAGCCCCAGCCTCTGGTGGTGGGCAAGCGGGAAGTGCGTCAGGCTCTGTCAGCCAACGGGGTTTCACAGGAACATATGGATGCCTTTGAGGGAAAGTATGACGAGGCCTTCGGCGCGGACGCCCAGCTCAGCCCCCGGAATCTGGTGGACCCCAAACGGGTGGAGCTGAAGACCGCCGATGTGACCATTAAGGTGAACCCCGACCGCAGCGACCTGGTCCAGACCCGGGTGCTCAATGGGGTGAAGTACATCCTGGTGCGGGTGGAGGAGGGCGTAGAGCTCAACGGCGTGCCTGTCCAGATCCAAGAGTAAAAAAGAAGCGCTTCCCATCGGGAAGCGCTTCTTTTACATGCCTTCAATGAGGGCCACTTTCATATAGCCCTCGTCCACGTTGATCTCCTTGACGAACTGATCCACGGCCGGGATCATGATTTCCCGCTTGCCGCCCCGCACCACATACACGTTGTTAGCGGGGGGAGTAAGGATATCATCTACCTTGCCCAGCACCTCATCCGTCTGAGCATCCCGTACCTCCAGGCCGTAGATGTCGGCCAGGAAGAAGCTCCCCTTGGGGAGATTGGCGTCGTCGCGGTCGATGTAAAGAATGGCGTTGCGCATGGCAAGAGCGCCGTTTACATCGGTGACTCCGTGGAACTTGATGATGACCATATTCTTATGAACCCGAGCCCGCTCTACTTCGATGGGCCAGTGGGTCTTGTCCACATAAAGGGTCTTAAAACGGCACAGAAAGTCGGGGGAGTCGGCCCAGGGCTGGACCCGCACCTCGCCCATCAAACCATGGACGTTGGTAACCTTTCCCACTTCCAAATACTGTTCGTTCATCCGCGGGTACCTCCTTTGGGATAAAAACACTGGCGCAGGAATTCCTGCGCCAGACGTTTTTGGGTCAAAGCCCTTTAATCGACGATCTCCACCGAGACGCGCTTACCGGACCGCTGGGCCACGGAGCGAATCAATGTGCGGATCTCTTTGGCGATGCGGCCCTGGCGACCGATCACCTTGCCGGTGTCCTCCGGAGCCACACGAAGCTCCAGAATGGTCTCGCCGTCGGCATCGATCTCCGTAACGGAGACCTGCTCCGGATGATCCACCAGATTCCGGGCCACATAGGTCAGAAGCTCTTTCATTGTGCAAGACCTCCAGCCTTAAAGTGCGCCGGCTTTTTTCAGCAGATCACGAACGGTCTCAGTGGGCTGAGCGCCGGTCTTGATCCAGGCCTGAGCGCGGTCCACGTCCACCTTCAGTTCAGCGGGGTTGACGACGGGATTGTAAGTGCCGATCTCCTCGATGAAACGGCCGTCACGGGGATAGCGGGAGTCAGCCACCACGATACGGTAGAAGGGAGCCTTCTTAGCGCCCATACGGCGCAGTCTGATCTTGACCATTTATATTCACCTCCAAAGAATTTGTTTCATATATGGAAAGCGTGTACCACGCTTCACCAACAGGGAAAGGTTAGAAGGGCAGGCCGGGCATTCCGCCGCCCATTCCGGGGAAGCCGCCCTTTTTGCCCATCAGCTTGCGCATGTTCCGGGGCATTTTTCCGCCGGAGAACTGCTTGGTGATGAGCTGGAGCATCTCAAACTGCTTGAGCAGGCGGTTTACATCCACCACCTGAGTGCCGGAACCGGCGGCAATGCGCTTTTTCCGGTTGGAGTTGAGACAGCTGGGGTTTTCCCGCTCGTAGGGGGTCATGGACAGGATGATGGCTTCCATCTGCTTGAGCATACCGTCATCCATGTTGGCTCCCTCCAGGTCGGAGGCCTTCACGCCGGGGAGCATCCCGGCCAGGTCGCTGAGAGAGCCCATATTTTTAATCTGAGCCATCTGCTCATAGAAATCAGTGAGAGTAAACTTGTTTTTCCGCAGCTTCTCCTGCATCTCCAGGGCTTTCTGGCGGTCGAAGTTCTGCTCTGCCTTCTCAATGAGGGAGAGCATATCGCCCATGCCCAGGATTCGGCTGGCCATTCGGTCGGGGTGGAAGACCTCAATCTGGTCCAGCTTCTCACCCACGCCCACAAATTTGATGGGCTTGCCGGTGACTGCCTTGATAGAGAGAGCGGCACCGCCTCGGGCGTCGCCGTCCAGCTTGGTGAGCACCACGCCGTCAATGTCCAGGGCGTCGTCGAAAGCCTTGGCGGCATTCACTGCATCCTGACCGATCATGGCGTCCACCACCAAGAGAATCTCGGTGGGCTCCACAGCGGCCTTAATGGCACGCAGCTCGTCCATCAGTTCCTCGTCCACATGGAGGCGGCCGGCGGTGTCCAGAAACACCATGTCGTTTCCGTGCTCCTTGGCGTGAGCGATGGCGGCCTTGGCAATGTCTACCGGATTGGCCTGGCCCATCTGGAAGACGGGCAGATCCAGCTGCTGGCCCACAACCTCCAACTGCTTGATGGCGGCGGGGCGGTAGATATCACAGGCGGCCAGCAAAGGCCGCTTGTCGTTTTGCTTTTTCATGAGACCGGCCAGCTTGGCACAGTTGGTGGTCTTGCCTGCGCCCTGAAGACCTACCATCATCACAATGGTGGGGGGCTTGGAGGCGATCTCCAGCTTGGCGCTGGTGCCGCCCATCAGGTCGGTGAGCTCCTGGTTGACGATCTTAATGATCATCTGGGCGGGAGACAGGGCCTCCAGCACGTCGGCGCCAACCGCTTTTTCGGTGACCTGGGCAATGAACTGCTTGACCACCTTGTAGCTGACGTCGGCCTCCAGCAGGGCCAGACGGATTTCCCGCATGGCCTCCTTTACGTCGGCCTCGGACAGCCGTCCCTTGCCCCGCAGCTTTTTAAAGGCGGCAGAGAGCTTTTCGGTCAGTCCTTCAAATGCCATGGGTTACTCCTTCTCCATCAGCTTGGCAATGTCCTGGATCTTCACAGCCAGGGCCTCCAGCTGGGGGTCGTCGTAGCGATGGGAGCGCTCCAGAATTTCGCCGGCAGCCTGCTCGATTTCCTGCAGCTGCTTTTGCATGGCATGGAAGCGCTTGATGAGACCGGTCTTGTCTTCCAGGTCGGTGAGGATACCCTCCGCCCGGACGATCACATCCCGCACACCCTGGCGGGTGATGCCGTTATTTTCCGCGATCTCAGCCAGAGAGAGGTCCTCGTTGTAGTAGAGGTCATAAAATTCCTTCTGACGCTCGGTGAGCACATCGCCGTAAAAGTCGTACAGCAGAGCCATACGGTATGCCTGACTCTTCAAAGGGAGGCCTCCTCTCGTAATAATGTAAAGTTCAAAAACTTTACAAGTGGAATCATACCATATTTGCCCTCGTTTGTCAACCTGAAAAATGGTTGGAAACCGGGGCGTTTTTTGGTATATTCCCCGAGAGCGGGGGCAGAATGGGAGGCAGGCGGGGCAGAGGAAAGTTTTGCTTTTCCACTAAAAGCATGGTATGATAATTTCCACGATCAGAAACGGCCATAAGCAAAACGCTGAGAGATCCCATAAGAAAGGAACTATTTGATCATGAGTGAAGTAACACGGCGGGAGCTGATGCCCGGAGTGTGGCTGCGGAGCATCCACACGGGCAAGTTCAAAAGTGCCTACCTGTCGGTGACCCTATTGACCCCTCTGGAGGCGGAGACGGCCTCGGAGAATGCCCTGATCCCTGCGGTGCTGCGCCAGGGTACGGCGGACCACCCCGACCTGGAGTCCTTGTCCGCGGCTCTGGACGAGCTGTACGGCGGCGCCATCGAACCGGTGGTGCGGAAAAAGGGCGAGACCCAGTGCGTGGGTTTTGTGGCCAGCTTCCTGGACGACGCCTATACCCTGGAGGGAGAGACGGTTCTGGAGGGGGCGGCTGCCCTGCTGGGAGAGCTGCTGCTGCGGCCCTATACCCAGAACAGCTGTTTCTGCCCGGATTATGTCCGGGGAGAAAAGGAGAACCTCATTGCCCGGATTCGGGGTCAGATGAATGATAAGCGCCGCTATGCCACCCACCGTCTGGTGGAGGAGATGTGTCGGGAGGAGGCCTTCGGGGTCGACAAGCTGGGCGACGTGGCCCACGTGGAGACCATCACCCCCCAGAGCCTGTGGGAGCGGTATCAACCCTGCTCGCCTCGGCCCAAATTGAGCTCTACTACTGCGGCTCCGCCAAGCCGGAGCGGGTGGAGCAGGCCATGCGCCAGGCTCTGGCCGGACTGCCGCAGGCGCGGGAGCGTTTGTGTCCGGAGTGTGAGGTAGCCCTCCATGCCGGTACAGAGCCCCGGTATGTGGAGGATCAGCTGGACGTGACCCAGGGCAAGCTGGCCATGGGCTTCCGCACCGGCGGCATCACCTGCTGGGAGGAGGATTACCCCGCCTTGACGGTCCTGAACGCCCTGTTCGGCGGCACCACCATGTCCCGGCTGTTTTTAAATGTAAGAGAGAAGCTGTCTCTCTGTTACTACGCCAGCTCCACCCTGGAGAAGATGAAGGGGCTGTTGCTGGTGTCCTCGGGCACTGAGTTTGATAAGTACGACACTGCCCGGAAGGAGATCCTGGCTCAGCTGGAGTCCATCCGCCGGGGAGAGATCGAAGACTGGGAGCTGGAGGGGACCCGTAGCATCCTGATAAACGGTCACCGCAGCACCCTGGACGACCAGGGGCGGCTGGAAGAGTTCTGGCTGGGCCAGAGCGCGGCAGGTCTGGATATCGGCATCGAGGAGCTGGTGGAGGGTATCCGCCGGGTCACCCGGGAGCAGGTAGCCGCCGCAGCGCAAAAGCTGGAACTGGACACCATTTATTTCCTGAGAGGACGGGAGGGCTGACATGGAACAGCTGACATTTGACCGGGTAGGGGAGCGGATGTACCGCGAAAAGCTGGAAAACGGCCTGACCGTATGTGTCTTCCCCAAGCCGGAGTTTCAAAAGGGCTATGCCTTCTTTGCTACCAACTACGGGGGCATGGATGTGCGCTTCTGCCTGGACGGGGTGTGGATAGACAGCCCCGCCGGAGTGGCCCACTATCTGGAGCACAAGATGTTTGACACCAAGGAGGGCAATGCCCTCCAGGATCTGGCGGCCAACGGAGCCAGCCCCAACGCATTTACCTCCAGCGCCATTACCGGATACTATTTTGAATCTACCGAGAAATTTGAGGAAAACCTGCGCATCCTTCTCTCCTTTGTCTCCCAACCCTGGTTTACCCAGGAGAGTGTGGACAAGGAGCGGGGCATCATCGGCCAGGAGATCGGTATGATCCAGGATAACCCGGACTGGAAGGTGTTCACCAACCTGATGGCCGCCCTGTATCAGCACCACCCCATCCGCCTGAGCGTGGCGGGCAGTGTGGAGTCCATCGCTGAGATCACTCCCGAGACCCTTTACGCCTGCCACAAGGCGTTCTACGACCCGGCCAATATGGTCCTGTGCGTAGCAGGTCCCGTGGAGGCGGAGAAGATCTGCGATATTGCCCGGGAGATTCTGCCCAAAGAAGCGGGCCCCATCGCCGGGCGGGATTACGGCCCTCAGGAGCCGGAGCAGGTGGCGCAGCCTTTGATTGAAGAGACCATGGAGGTTTCTATCCCCATTTTCCAGCTGGGCTATAAGGGCGATGCCCCCCAGCGGGGCGAGGTAGGCGCTCGGCAGGAGCTGCTGGGTGAGCTGGCCTGCGAGGCTCTGCTGGGCAACTCCACCCCCCTGTATGCCCGGCTCTACCGGGAGGGGCTCATTAACCGCAATTTCTCCTACGGCTACGAGGCGATGCCCGGCGCGACCTTCCTGGCTGCCGGAGGCGAGTCCAAGGACCCGGAGGCAGTGCGCCAGGCGGTGCAGCAGGAGGCGGAGCGAATTGTCCGGGAGGGAGTAGACCCTGACCTGTGGCGGCGTATCAAAAAGGGCAGCTACGGCGGTAAGGTGCGCAGCCTCAATTCCTTTGAAAACCTGTGCGTAGGTCAGGCTCAAAGCTTTTTTGCCGGGTCCGATCTGCTGGATTTCCCCCGCCTGTTTGACACCATTGAAAAGGCAGATGTGGAAAACCTGATTGCCCGCTGGGTGACGCCGGAGCGCACGGCCCTGTCGGTGGTCCGTCCGGGAGAGGAGGAAGCAAAATGACCCATGTAGTGACCTTCCCCGGTCTGGGACTGGAGTTTACCCTGAACCGGGTGGCCTTTACCATCCCGATTATTGACCGCCCTGTCTACTGGTACGGAATTATCATCGTATCCGGATTGCTGTTGGCCGTCTACCTGTGTATGCGGTGGGCTCCCAGGTTCGGCATTGTCCCCGACCATATCCTGGACATGATGCTCTTTGCCGTCCCGGCGGCCCTCATCGCCATCCGGGCCTACTATGTGATCTTCAACCTGGGGCTCTACCAGCGGGAGGACGGCTCCTTGGACTGGGCGGCCATCCTGCGTTACAGTGATGGTGGCTTGGCGATCTACGGAGCCATTATTTCCTCGGTTATCGTCCTGCTCATCTTCTGTAAGGTGCGGAAAATCAATTTCCTGGCCTTTGCCGATGTTGGCGTCCACGGCCTGTTCATCGGCCAGCTCATCGGCCGGTGGGGCAACTTTATGAATGTGGAGGCCTATGGCAGCGCGACCACGCTGCCCTGGCGGATGTGCTCTGAGTCCATTGCTGCCGAGATGTTCTCCAAGGGCTATGTGGACCAGGCGGGCTATGAGGCAATTCTCAGCGGCACGCTGGGCGTCCACCCCACCTTTTTCTATGAGTCGGCCTGGAACTTTGTGGGGCTGATCCTGGTGTATTTCCTGGGGAAGAAGTGGCGGCGCTACGACGGAGAGTGCTTCCTGTTCTACCTGGCCTGGTACGGTCTGGGCCGGGCCTGGATCGAAGGCCTGCGTACTGACAGCCTTTACCTGTTTGTAGGCAGCTCCATCCGGGTATCTCAGCTGGTGGCGGCGGTTTGCTTTGTGGTGGCAGGCGGAATCCTGCTGTACAACCGCTTCCGTCCCCATGACAAGAACAATCTTTACGTAAACCGCCTTAAGGCTCAGCAGGAGCAGGCGGAAGAGACAAAGGAGGACTGAACATGGCGGCCATTTATATGGACGGCAAGGCCCTGGCGGCCAAGGTGAAGGAGGAAGTGGCGGCCCAGGTGGCGGGCATGGAGCGCAAGCCCGGCCTGGCTGTGGTGTTGGTGGGAGATAACCCCGCCTCCCGTGTGTACGTAAACGGAAAGAAGAAGGACTGCGCCGAGTGCGGTATTTACAGCGAGGAGTATGCTATCCCCGCGGAAACCACCCAGCAGGAGCTGCTGGAACTGGTGGAGACCCTCAATGGCCGGGAGGACATTGACGGTATCCTGGTCCAGCTGCCTCTGCCCAAGCCCCTCAACGAGAAAGAAGTGCTGCTGGCCATCCGTCCCGACAAGGATGTGGACTGCTTCCATCCCTTCAATGTGGGGCAGTTGATGATCGGCGAGCAGGGCTTCCAGCCCTGCACCCCCGCCGGCGTGATGCGCATGCTGAAGGAGTACGGCATTGACCCTGCGGGCAAGCACTGCGTGATCGTGGGCCGCTCCAACATTGTGGGCAAGCCCCAGGCCATGCTGATGCTGCGGGAGAATGCCACCGTTACCGTCTGCCACACCAAGACCCCCGACCTGAAGGCGGAGTGCCTGCGGGCGGATATCTTGGTGGCAGCGGCAGGCCGGGTAGGCCTCATCACCGGCGACATGGTGAAGGAGGGGGCCGTGGTCGTAGACGTGGCCATGAACCGCAACGAGGCGGGTAAGCTGTGCGGCGATGTGGTCTTTGAGGAAGCTGCCCAGCGGGCCTCCTACATCACTCCCGTTCCCGGCGGCGTTGGTCCCATGACCCGGGCCATGCTGATGGAGAACACACTGTACGCGGCGAAACAGCACGGAAAACAGTAAAATACCACCGATTTTGCGCCTCTGGCTTTAGCCAGGGGCGCTTTTTTGTTGTCATAACTGTGCTCCGGTCCACATAACGTGTAGGGAACAAAGCGAAGGCGGTGAGTACCAATGAGAATGGACAACGGTCAGGCCTACCGGCAGGCGGCCCAGGTGCTGCCTCTGTCTCTGCGGGGGGCGGCTCTTGATCTTCCGGAGGACAAGCAGGGCAGAGCGGAGGAGCTTCGCCTGCGGATCGGACATCCCGTAACGGTGGTGTTTCCCCAGGGGGAGCTGTCTCTGGGGACAAACCCGGTGACTGGCCGGGATCTGGAGCATTTGCTGGAGCTGGCCAGCCGGGCCTCCGTCCATACGGTGGCTGACCAGCTCCGTCGGGGCTACCTGACTGTAGAGGGGGGACACCGGGTGGGACTGTGCGGCACACCGGTACTGCGGGACGGCCAGATCCACGGCCTGGGGCGGCTGTCCTCGGCGGCCATCCGGGTGGCTCGGCAGGTAACCGGAGCGGCGGCGCCGGTAGCACAAAAGTTGCTGGGACAGAGTGGAGCGTTTTGTAGCACCTTGATCCTGGCGCCCCCGGGGGCGGGCAAGACCACCTTGCTCCGGGATCTCATCCGCATGGTCTCCCACGGAGAGGGGATGGCCCCTCAGCGGGTGGCGGTGGCGGATGAGCGGGGGGAAGTGGCCGCCCTGTGGAACGGGGTGCCTCAGCTGGATGTGGGAGAACGTACTGACGTGCTGGAGGGATGCCCCAAGGTTCAGGCGCTGATGATGCTGCTGCGGGCTATGAACCCCCAGGTGCTGGCGGCAGATGAGATCACCGCTCCGGAGGACGTGGCCGCCCTCATTTCCGCGGCGGGGTGCGGAGTGAAGCTGTTGGCTACCGCCCACGGAAGTGCCCGGGAGGATCTGGCCCGCCGTCCTCTGTATCGGGAACTAATGGCGGCCAAGGTGTTTGAGCGGTTGCTCCTGATTGAGACAAAGAACGGGCGGCGAAGTTACCGGGTGGAGGTGCTGGAGTAGATGTGGAAGCTGGTGGGAGCGGTGCTGGTGGCAGCGGGCAGCGGCTGGCTGGGACTGAGCGCGGCGGCGGGGCTGACAAAACGTCTGCGGGCGGTGCAGTCTATGATCGTGGGGTTGGAACTCATGGAGCGGGAGCTATGGGAGCGGGGGGCGGCTCTGCCGGAGCTGATGGTCGCTCTGGCGCAGAGGTGTTCCCAGCCGGCGGCCGGCTTTTTCCAACGGTGCGCCGAAGGTTGTGCCAGGCTGGATCAGGTTCCTTTTGGGGAGAGCTGGCGGCAGGCGGTGGACGAGCTGGAACTTCTTTCCCTGGATAGTCGGGCTGCTCTGCTGCCTCTGGGGGAAGTGTTGGGCCGGTACGAGGCGGACAGTCAGCGGCAGGCTCTGGAGCACGCCAGGCAAGCCTTGGAGCGGGAGGAGCAGCGCGCTCAGGAGGAGCGGCGGCGTCTGGGCCGGGTCTATCAGGCCTTGGGATTGTCCGGCGGCGCGTTTCTTGTGATTTTGCTGCTGTAATGGGATAAGATCACGAAAGAGGGCATGGGTATGGATGTGGATATGATCTTTCGAATTGCCGCCATCGGCATTCTGGTGGCGGTGCTCAATCAGGTGCTGAGCCGGGCGGGGCGGGACGAGCAGGCCATGATGACCACCTTGGCGGGGCTGGTGGTGGTGCTGATGATGGTGGTGCAGGAGATCGCCGATCTGTTTGCCCTGGTCAAAACTCTGTTTCAGCTATGATAGAGGTGATGATCAAGGTAGCCGCCGGAGCGGTGACTGCTGCTGTGTGTGCCACAGTGGTACGCCGGGGCACGCCTGAACTGGGTTTCCTGCTGGCGCTGGCGGCAGGAATTTGGGTGCTGTGGACGGTGGCGGACAGCCTGAAGCTGGTGACGGATTGGATGAAATGGCTGTGTGAGCTGGCAGGGCTGGAGGACTGGTTAATTGAGCCTGTCTTTAAAACGGTGGTTCTGTCCATCCTCACCCGGCTGACCGCAGAGGTGTGCAAAAGCGCGGGGGAGAGCGGTGTGGCCGCCTTTGTGGAGACGGCGGGAACCATTTTAGCCCTGGCAGTCTCTCTGCCTCTGGTGGGAGGAGTACTAAAGATGATGGAGGGGATGCTGATGTGAAGGTGCGGATCTTGGCTTTGTTGGTACTGTTGCCTCTGACCGTGCTGCCGGTATGCGGCGTGGATCTCTCCTTCTCTCAGGCCGACCAGGTGCTGGAGAGCGCCCAGGATTATGGCGTGTCCACGGACGGGGGACTGGGCCAAGGGGTACAGAATCTGCTGGAAGCGGCCGTGGATCAGTTGGGTGGATTGCTGCGCCACAGTCTGGGCACTGCATTGAAGCTGCTGGCGGTGGTACTGCTGTGCGGCCTGGCCCAGGGGCTGGAAGAGGACAAGCCCGTGGGACTGGGAGCGGTGGAACTGGCGGGAGCCCTGGCTATCACCGCTCTGACGGTGAGCGATATGACCACCATGGTGGGTTTGGGGCGGGAAACTATCTCCAAGATGGGGGACTTTGCTGACCTTATTCTCCCTGCCATGGCTACGCTTACCGCTGCCACCGGCTCGGTGACCGGGGCGGCCGTGCGACAGGGGGTGACGGTCATCTTCTCCGACCTGCTGATTACCGCGGTGGACAGCCTCTTGGTACCGTTGGTGTACGCCTATATCGCTCTGTCTTGTGCCCAGGCCGCGTTGGGCAACGGAGGTCTAGGCAAGCTGGCGGGGCTGGTGCGTGGGACGGCGGTCTTTTTCCTCACCGCTATGCTGTTGGCCTTTACTGGTTATCTCACCGCCAGCGGGGCTATCGCCGGGTCGGTGGACGCGGCGGTGGTAAAGACCGCCCGCATGACCATCTCCCGGGCGGTGCCTGTGGTGGGAGGCATCCTCTCTGATGCGGCGGAAAGCGCCCTGGCCAGCACCAGTGTACTGCGGGGGACGGTGGGCGTGGCAGGGATGCTGGTGGTGCTGGCCATCTGCCTGACACCCTTTTTGCAGCTGGCCCTCCACTACCTGGCCTATAAGCTGGCTGCTGCCCTGGCTGGGACGGTGGATCACTCCCGGTTGGGCGCTCTGATGGACAGCATCGGCGGGGCCTTTGGTTTGCTGCTGGGCATGACGGGCAGCTGTGCCCTCATGCTGCTTTTGAGCATCGTGTCCGCCGTGTCGGCGGTAGCGCCATGATAGGGGCGCTGCGCGAGTGGCTGCTGTCGGTGACGGCGGCGGCCATCCTGTGTGCCCTGGCCCAGGGGCTGATCCCGCCTGGACCGGTGCGCCGGGTGGGGCGGCTGACAGCGGGGCTGGTGATGGCGGCGGCCTTGCTTTCTCCCCTGGCCAGTCTGAAGGGTGTGGAGCCGGAAGAATGGCTGGAGAGCTGGCAGCCTCAGGAGGAGGTACAAGAGCTGGAGCAGCAGCGGGATAAGACGATGAAAACCATCATAGAAGAGGAATGCAGTGCATATATTGTGGACAAGGCGGCCCAGTTGGGGGCAGAGTGTCAGGTGGAAGTGCTGTGTGCCCCGGAGGGGGACGGGGCATTTCTTCCCTGGCAGGTCACCGTGACAGGGGATTTGACCTCCGTGCAGCGGGAACAGCTCACCCAGCAGATCCAGGAGGATCTGGGGGTGCCGCCGGAGCGCCAGCAGTATGGAACAAAGGAGGAATCACCGTGAAATTTCAATGGCCCCCAGGGCTGTCTGTCTGGAAGAAGGGGCTGGAGCGGTATGGCTATGTCCTTTTGGTGGTGGCAGTTGGAATCGTCCTGCTGCTATGGCCTCAGGGAGGAGAAAAAACGGAGTCCGCGACCCAGGAGACGGTCCAGGAGGAATTTGATCTGGAGGCGTTTGAAGAGAAGCTGGCCCATACCATCTCCCAAATCCAGGGAGCCGGAGAGGCCCAGGTGGTATTGTCCTTGCAGAGCAGCAGCCGCCAGGTGTTGGCCCAGGACAAGGAACAGGGAAGCCAGGGCGACAGCAGCACAACCGCCGTGACGGTGGGCCGGGGGTCGGGCAGTCAGGATGTAGTACCCCTCCAGACGGTGGCTCCCCAGTTCCGGGGGGCACTGGTGGTATGTCCCGGCGGGGACGATCCCCAGGTGCGCCTGGCGGTGATGGAGGCGGTCTCCGCCGTCACCGGGCTGGGCAGCAATCATATTTCCGTATGCAAAAGCGCGGCCTGAGGCCGAAACTTTGAAATGAATAGGGAGGAAGTCAGCAATGAAAACAGGGAACAAGAAGGGCGTGTCCCAGCTTTGGAAGCGCAACGCGGTGGTAGCGGTGATCGCCGTGTTCGTGTGTGCGGCGGTGTACTTAAACTGGAGCTATGAGCAGGAGGCAGGCAAAACGTTGGGAGAGTCCACCATGGTGGGGAAGGAAGATCCGCTGGTGTCCGGCAGTTCCAGCTCGGATAGCTCCAGTTCGTCCCAGCAGGACGACGCTGCCCAGCAGGGGGACCAGAGCAGCACCGATGGCCAGCAGACCGGTGCAGAGAGCGGCGATGACTACTTTGCCAATGCCAGGCTCAACCGCCAGCAGTCTCGGGACAGCGCCCTGAGCCTGCTCCAGGATGCCGCCGCACGGGAGGATGCGGATCAGACCCTGCGGGATGAGGCCAATCAGAGCATCCAAACCATGGCCGATTACACCGTTACCGAGGCCCAAATCGAAAACATGATCGTTGCCAAGGGGTATACCGACTGTGTGGCCTTTATTGGGGAAAACTCTCTGAGCCTGGCAGTCGCTGCGCCCGAAGGGGGACTCACCGACGCGGATACCGCCCGTATCCTGGATGTGGTCAGCCAGAATGCCGGTTTTACTGCCGACCAGGTGACCATCATCGAGGTGGAGTGAGGGCTAGAAATTTTAGGTTTTGGTTGTCAAAGACGCTCCGGCGTGGTACAATAACACCAAGTATCCTGGAAGAACTGTAACGTGAAGGAGCGTGACCATCCGTGAGCGAGAATAAGGAGTATGTCTCCCGCTCTGACGAGCTGGGCAATATCCATATTTCCGAAGAAGTGCTGGCTGGTATTGCCGCCGCCGCCGCCCTGGAGGTGGAGGGAGTCAGCGGCCTGGCCGCCAATTTGGGCAGCGATATTGCCGAACTGCTGGGAAAGAAGACCCTGGCCAAGGGCGTGCATGTGCAGATGGAAGATGAGAAGGTGACGGTGGATCTGTCCATTCTTATGTCCTACGGCAACACCATCCCCGAGGTGGGCAAGGCGGTGCAGGACGGCGTAAAGAACGCGGTGGAGTCCATGACCGGCCTGGAGATTGCCGCTGTCAATGTGAATGTGGGCGGAATTACCTTCCCGGTGAAGGCGTAATACACACAAGCAACCACAAGGCGTGCCTGGATACAAAAACCGGGCACGCCTTTTGCTGTGCTGCAGAGACACAAGGGCGAAACGGAGGAGAAAGCCATGTTGGCCAAATTCAAACAAATGCCGCTGGAGAGACAGCTATTTATCAGCTTTGTCAGCGTCTCATCCATTTTGCTGCTTGTGACCATGGGGATCATGCTGTATGTGGATATTACCCGGCAGCTGAGGAGCATGGATGACACCATCCGCAGCAGCGCCGCCTATATTGCACAGCTGGAAGCGGTGGAGGACATGCTGGAACAGGGGTATCCGGACCCGGCTGTTTCCCGGCAGCTGGACAGCCTGAGCGAGAACGTGAAGGATCTGAACGTGATCGTCATC
The DNA here is from genome assembly GCF_046973065.1 of Flintibacter sp. Taxonomy (NCBI): domain Bacteria; kingdom Bacillati; phylum Bacillota; class Clostridia; order Eubacteriales; genus Flintibacter; species Flintibacter sp. Next base: position 31,474 of record NZ_JBKVXZ010000023.1, read on the forward strand.
TACAACACCAGCGGCCTGCGCTTTTATCACACCGACCGCCAGCAGAGCGGCGAGACCTTCGTGGAAGGGGAGGAGGTGCCCATCCTGGAGGGCAGCGAACCCTATATCACCACCGGATACAGCACCTATGGATCTCAGCGCCGGGCCTTCCACGCGGTGGAAAATGACCAGGGGGAGATCATCGGCTTTGTGATGACTTCTATCTTTACCTCCGATATCTGGGAGCAGAACCGGGTGATCGTGATTTACGCCCTGGTGATCCTGGGCGTGGTGTTACTGCTGGGTGTGGGGCTGTCCCGGGGGATCGTAGCGTTGTTGCGGGGGTCCCTGAAAGGACACCATCCCACCGAACTGCTGGAACTCTATCTCAAGCAGGAAGATGTGCTCAACGCCATTGAGGATGGACTGGTGGCCACCGACCGGGAGGGAACGATCATCTTTTCCAATCAGGCGGCCCAGCGCCTTCTGGGCGCTTCCCAGGGGGAACTGGAGGGGCGGCAGATGGAGGAGGTTTTCCCGGAGAGTGCTTGTGTCCAGGCGGCCAGCACCGGACAGACGTTCCACAACCGTTCCTGCGTGATTGGAGAGCGGCAGGTACTGGCCAGCGAAGTGCCCATTCGGGGAGAAGAGGGACTGGACGGCGTGCTGAGTGTGCTGCATGATAAGACGGAGATGATGCGGCTGTCCGATCAGCTGTCGGGTACCCGGAATATGCTGGACACCCTGCGCTTTTTCAACCACGAGTTTATGAATAAGCTCCACGTCATCCTGGGGTATCTCCAGACGGGAGAGACTGGAAAGGCCATCTCCTTCATCGTCAACAGCGGCCTTGTCTCCAGTCAGGCCATCCGGGAGACCGCCGACTGCATCCGTGCCTCCCGGCTGTGCGCTCTGGTGATCGGCAAAATGATGCACGCAGCGGAACTGGGGATCCGCCTGACGGTAGCGCCTGACAGCAGCTGCCGACCGGAAGATCTGCTGCTGGAGGAGCAGGACTGCATCACCGTGGTGGGCAATCTGCTGGAGAATGCCATTGAGGAATTGGCAAAGGGAGGTGGTGAGCTGCTGGAGATCAAGTTGGGGCTATACTGCCGCCCGGACTGCAACATCATTGTCTGTGAGGATACGGGCCGGGGAATTGACCTGGCGGTGCGGGAGCACATCTTTGAAAAAGGAGTCTCCACCAAAGGAGAGGGCCGGGGCCTGGGCCTGCCCCTGGTGCAGCAGATTGTAGAGAGCCACAACGGTACCATCGACATTGTGACTGAGGCGGGGGCAGGCAGCTGCTTTACCCTGACCTTTACCAGACAGGAGGGAGCAGTATGACCTATCGGGTGCTGATTTTAGAGGACGACCCCATGGTGGCGGCCATTGACCGGCAGTATGTGGAGAGCGATCGCCATTTTCAGGTGGTGCAGGTGTGCAAGAGCGGAGGACAGGCCCTGGAGTATTTGGCACACCAGGACGTGGAGCTGATCGTGCTGGACTACTACACCCCGGAGATGAACGGGCAGGAGTTTTTGGATCACCTGCATGCCATGGGGCGGGCTCCGGCGGTGATCATGGTCACCTCGGCCAGCGATACAGATATTGTGCGCTCTCTGCTCAGCCGGGGAGTGCAGGATTATCTGGTCAAGCCCTTTGAGTTTGCCCGGTTCCGGCAGGCGCTGGACAAGTTCCTTCAGCGGCAGAAGCTGCTGTCCAACTCAGGGGGAATGGATCAAAGGGCCATTGACCAGCTGCTGCAGTCCCAGGACGGAGAGGAAAGCGCGCCTCAGCTGAGCAAAGGACTCAATGGAGCCACTTTGCGTTTGATTCAGGACTTCCTGGCCCGCAGTCAAGGACAGGCCCTTACCAGCGAGGAGATCGCCGAACAGGTACATTTGTCCCGGATCACCATTCGCCGTTATGTCAACTATATGGTGGAAACCGGGGAGTTGGTCAGCTCTATCGACTACCAGACTGGAGGCCGTCCCTCCATCCGCTACCGCTACACCGGAAACTTTGGTGCAGCGGGAAAGGGATCTACATAAGGAACAAAAAGCTGCGTTCAAATTTGTACATTTCTTCTGAAAAAGGCGTAAATGGCGAAAATCTCATACAGATATGCGCACAGATTGCCCGGAATAAAAGATCCGTTTGTGGATGTCCCACAAGCGGATCTTTTGTTACTTTACTTACAAAAGGTCTTCAATACGTACTTAAATTGACTTTCTCTACTGAATTATTTAAACTTTTTGTTAAGAAAACCGCACGCTGTCTATCACGGCGAGAGGGAGCCGGAGCGTGTGCGGAGAGAGAAACAAGGAGGTATTTTTATGCCAACGGTAGAAGAAATCCTAGCGTATTTTGGCACCTACACCCCCGGGGTAGACGGGGCGGTCAGTTCATTCAAGTTTGAGTACCTGACCAGCCTGGGCTTCGCGGCCATCGTGATCTTCCTGGGACATGCCATCGTCAAGCGCTCCGCTCTGCTGCGGAAATTCGCGATCCCCGCCCCGGTGGTGTCCGGCCTGCTGTTTTCCATTGTAGTTGCTATTTTGAAGGGCAGCGGCCTCATCGCCATCTCCTTTAATGTAAGCACCATTCAGGATCTGTGTCAGAACATCTTCTTTATGTGCGTGGGCTTCGGCTTCAGCTGGAAGCTGATCCGCCACGCCGGTGGTAAGCTGTGCCTGAAGATCGCCATTGCCGCCTGCCTGCTCATTACCCTGCAGGATGTTCTGGGCGTGCTGGTGGGCCAGCTCATCGGCCTGAATCCCTTCCTGGCTCTGCAGTGCTCCTCCTCTGCTATGTCCGGCGGCGTCGGAACCGCTGCCTCCTTCGGTCCGATCTTTATCGAGAAAATGGGTGCTCCTGAGTCCGCCACCGCGGTGGGCGTCACTGCCGGCACCCTGGGCAATGTGATGGGTTCCCTCATCGGCGGTCCTGTGGCTGCCTTCCTCATCAGCCGCCACGGTCTGAAGTCTGACCCCAACGACAAACCTGAGTCCGCTGTGGACGGCAAGATCAACGAGCTGAGCAACAGCCGTATGGTCTCCATGTTCGGCATGGTACTGCTGCTGTGTGCTCTGGGTATGCCCATCTACTGCATCCTGGACAACATCCCCATGATCGAGATGCCCAAGTTCATCGGCTGTCTGTTTGCCGGCGCCATTGCCCGCAATGTGATGGAGGCCCTGAATATCAAGTTCTACACTCCTGAGGTGGACGCCATTGAGCACATGTTCCTGGAGCTCTATCTGGCTCTGGTGCTGATGACCATCGACATTACCGCTCTGGCTGGTGTGGCCGGCCAGATGGGTGTGATCCTGCTGGTTCAGGCGGTCCTCATGGCTGTGTTTGCCATCTTCGTTTCCTTCAACATGTTCGGCCGGGACTACGGTGCAGCTGTCATGGCGGCCGGCAACTGCGGCTGGGGCTGCGGCTCCGGACCCAACGCCGTGGCCAACGAAAAGGCGGTCATGGATCAGTATGGCTGGCACAATGTGGCCTGGGTGCTCTACCCCTCCTTCGCCGTGATTATCGACGACATTTACAACCCGATTTTCCTCTCTTTGTTCGGAAGCATCTTTGCAGCCTGAACATTTCCCTCTTCCTACACCCACCCCGCGGCGCTGCTTTTGCAGCGCCGCGGAGTGGTTTTTGTGGGTTCTTCCGATTGTGAAAACGGGGTGAACTGTGGTATAGTAGTGCCGAAAAGAAGAGAGGGACCCTATTAGTGTATTGTAAAACGGGAGGAGACCATGGCGGACACAGGCGTGTGGAGAAAAACGCTGTTGATGGGGGCGGCACTGTGCCTTTTGCTCACAGGCTGCGGTACTGGCGGCGGAACCGGCTCTGGAGAGGAAGGGCTGACCGTGCTGACCATCGGCACAGCCGACAGCGGCGGGACGATGTATACCGTGGGCAGCGCCCTTGCCCAGGCTATTACCAACGGAGACAGCTCCATCAAAGTGAATATCGGAGCATCCACCGGCTCGGCGATGAACGTGCGGGGCTTGGTTGGGGGAGAAATCGATCTGGGGCTGGTATCCGGTGACGTGGCCTACGCTGCCTACTATGGGCAGGATGATTTTTCCCAGCCTATGGAGAGTCTGCGGGCGGTGGCGGCCCTCTATGTCAGTACCTCCAACTGGATTGCGCCCCAGTCTGTAGGTGCGGAGTATGTCCATGACTTGGTAGGCAAGCGGATTGGCGTGGGTCCCCAGGAATCCACCACGGAGCTGTCTGCCCGTACAGCGGTGACAGTGCTTGGTCTGGACCAGGGAGGAACGCAGCTGCTCAATTGCGGACTGGGCGATGGGGCACGGATGGTAGAGCAGGGCGAACTGGATGCCATCCATGGCTTCTCCGGCGCGCCGGTGGGAGGACTGAAGGAACTGGCCCAAAACCAGCCCTGTCAGCTTCTGAAATATACCCAGGAGGAGCTGGAGGCCATTTTGGCCGAGAATCAGTCATATTATCCGGTGGTCATTCCGGCGGGGACCTATGCGGGGCAGGAGGAAGATGTAGATACCTTCGGGGTCAAGTGCCTGCTGTGTGTCGATGCCTCTATGTCTGAAAATTTGGTCTATCAGATCACCCAGGAGATCTGGGCAGCCACCGAGAAGCTGACCAAGGAGCACCCGGCCCTGGCTGAGATGGCAGACAGAGAATTTGTCTGCCAGGATCTGCCCATCCCTCTGCATTTGGGGGCGTGGGAGTTCTACGAAGACCAGGGAATTCTGGAGTAAGAATATGTGCCCGGGAGAAAACTCCCGGGCACATGTTTTTTCTTTATTTTTTCGCCTTGGCCACGCTGCGCCGATCCACAAATACACAGGGGACTACGGTTTTAAAGGGGTATTGAGCTCCCGAACGGCTCAGCTCCATGGCAGTCATGGCTGCCACCGCCAGTTCGTGCTGGAGTACCCGCACGGAGGAGAGAGGTGGTGTGGCGTTTTGAGACAGGGGCGTATCATTGAAGGCAATCAGGCTGATTTGTTCCGGAATTGCCCAGCCTGCCTCGTCCAGCGCATGCAGCACGCCCTGCACCATGGCGTCGGAGGAGATAAACAGGGCGGTGGGAGGCTGGTCCCACTCCTTAATGGCGCGGCTGAGGGCCTGGTAGGCGAAGGGCGAGGTCATCTCGCAGTCCAGCGCCCACTCCGGACGGTAGAGCCCCTTGTCCTGCAGACTGTTGCGGAAGTAGTACAGCCGGGCGTCCAGCTTCAGGTCATGGGTCTCCTGCAGCGTGAAGTGGCTGCCGATAAAGCCGATCTTCACATGGCCGGCATCCAGCAGATGGTTGAGCGCCTGCCGCACGCCCAGATGGAAGTTGGGCACAGCAGAGAAAAATTGTTCATCGTCGGGGGAGGAGTCCACAAAAACCACGTGGCGGCTCAGCTTTTGAAAGCTACGGATCTCCTGCCAGGTGAAGCTGCCGATGGCAAAGATTCCGTCCAGTCCTCCTTCGCCCTGCATAGCAAAGTTGCCCTGCTGGTCCCGAAACAGAGGCGTAGTCTCAACCCCTCGGGAGAAGCACACTTGCTCCAGGGCATTTTTCATGTACAGATAGTAGGGGTCCTGCATGACCTGCTCGCTCTCAAACATTTGAGCGATACCAATTTTCAGGGCCCGGTCCCCCTCGCTCTTTCGGCTGCGCACCGGCACATAGCCCAGCGCCTGGGCCGCTTCCAGGATCTTCTGCTGGGTCTGAGAGGTGACGCTGATACTCTCATCCTGATTGAGTACCCGGGAAATGGTGGATACCGAGATCCCGGTGGCAGCGGCGATATCTTTTAAAGTTGCCATCTGAATCACCCTCCTCTGCATGTAAATTATACACAATTTTTTCTAAAATAACAAGAAAAAATAGATAAAATTAAGGAAAAATTGCGGCAGAACGGAGGGGGAGACAGTCATTCCTGGGCGAACATGGGGGAGGAGAAATAGCGGTCCCCCGAGTCGGGAAGAACGGCAACCACGGTTTTATCCCGGAACTCCTCCCGGGCGCACAGCTGGCGGGCGGCCCACACGGCGGCGCCGGAGGAGATGCCCACCAGCAGGCCAAAATGCTTGGCCAGTTCCCGGCCGGTCTGGAAGGCCTGCTCGTCGGTGACCCGGACCACCTCGTCCAGCAGGGAGCGGTCCAGTACGGCGGGAATGAAGTTGGCGCCGATGCCCTGAATCTGGTGGGGGCCGGCCTGGCCGCCGGAGAGCAGGGGGGAGGCGTCAGGCTCCACCGCCGCCACATGGAGGGCGGAGTTTTGTTCCTTCAGATAGCGGCCGGTGCCGGTAATAGTGCCGCCGGTACCTACACAGGCCACCAGGGCATCCACCTGGCCCTGGGTGTCTTCCCAGATCTCCGGACCGGTGGTGCGGTAGTGGGCATCCGGGTTGGCGGGATTTTCAAACTGTCCGGCGATGAGGCTGCCGGGGATCTCCTTGGCCAGAGCCTCCGCCTTGTCCACGGCCCCCTGCATCCCCTGAGCGCCGGGGGTGAGCACCAGCTGGGCACCGTAAGCGGCCAGCATGGCCCGCCGCTCTGCACTCATGGTGTCGGGCATGGTGAGGATCAGACGATAACCTCGGCTGGCGGCCACACAGGCCAGACCGATGCCGGTGTTTCCGGAGGTAGGCTCGATAATGGTGCCGCCGGGGGCGAGAAGACCCCGCTCTTCGGCGTTACGTACCATGGAAAGGGCAGCCCGGTCCTTGGTGCTGCCGCCGGGGTTAAGAAACTCCAGCTTTACAAGCAGACGGGCTCCGGTCTGGGGATTGGTCTCCAGGTGGAACAGAGGGGTGTTTCCAATCAGCTCCTCTACGGTATGAACGATCTTGGCCATCACTGGTCGCCTCCTGTAATTTTGTTGTCTCTCATCATACCGCCCGCCCAAAAGGTTGTCAATGTGCCATTTGCAATGGGAAGGGGAAGAGGGTATAATATATGGTACGGAATTGACTTATGTAAGCCAATCCAACGCGTTTTGTTCCGGAAAGGAGTTTTAAGACCATGAAAACTGGTTTGGTATTGGAAGGGGGCGCGCTGCGCACCATTTATTCCACCGGCGTGATGGATGCCATGCTCTCCAAGGATCTGATGGTGGACTATGTGATCGGTGTGTCGGCGGGCATCGCCTACGGGGTGAGCTATGTCTCCAAACAACCTCAGCGCAACTTGGAGATCCTTACCCGGTTTGTGAACGACCGGCGGTATATGGGGCTGAAAAATCTGGTGGATAAGCATAACCGCAGCTATTTTGGCCTGGAGTTCTCCTATGAGACCATCCCCAACGAACTGGTTCCCTTTGACTATGATACCTTTGCCGCCTTTCCCGGACACGTAGAGGCGGTGGTGACCAATCTGGACACCGGCAAGGCGGAGTATATGGAGGTGCCCCGGCGGGATGAAAAGTTCCTGCTGCTTCAGGCTACCTGTGCCCTGCCGCTGATGTTCCCCATCTATCACCTGGACGGCAAACCCTATCTGGACGGCGGAGCGGCAGATGCCATCCCCTTCCGTCGGGCCTTTGAGCAGGGGTGTGACCGTGCCGTAGTGATCCTGACAAAGCCCCGGGATTTTGTGCGCAAGGCGGAGAAACTCCAGCGTCTCATTGAGCGGCGCTACCGTGAGTACCCCAACTTCTGCCAGACGATGCGGGAGCGGGCAGAGAAGTACAACGCGGATAAAGAGGAGCTGTTTGAGCTGGAGCGCCAGGGCAAGGTGCTGATCTTTGCCCCTGACTCCCTCCACGGAGTGGGACGTATCGAGCACAACGTGGAAAAGCTGCGCCTGCTGTGGGGAGAGGGCTATCAGCACGGCGTGGAGCGGATGGAGGAGCTGGAATCCTTCCTGGGCCGCTGAGAGAGAAATACACAAGGAGAGAGTATGAAGAAAATCGTGATCATTGACGGTCAGGGAGGCCGTCTTGGAAAGCTGCTGGTGGAGGAGACCCGCGCCCGGATGCCGCAGGCCCATATTTTGGTCATCGGAACCAACGGGGTGGCCACCTCCACCATGCAGAAGGCGGGAGCGGACCAAGCGGCCACCGGAGAGAACCCGGTGGTGCGGGGAGTACAGGATGCGGATGCAGTGCTGGGCCCCATGGGTATTGTCGTATCTGACGCCATTTTAGGGGAGGTTACCCCTGTTATGGCCCAAGCGGTGGGCAGCTGCCGGGCCAGAAAGTTTCTGGTGCCCATGAACAGCTGCGGCGTATGGGTGGCCGGTACCCAGGAGATGGGACTGGCGGGCTATGTGAAGCTGGTGGTAGAGGAAGCCACCCGCTACCTGGAAGAGGAGGATGCTTGATGGACTACCGCATGG
>NZ_JBKVXZ010000023.1:39794-48930 GCF_046973065.1 Flintibacter sp.
CCCTGTTGGGCTATGGCTGTATGCGCTTTCCCGTGAACAAGGACCACACCGTGGACGAGGAGAAGGCCCAGCAGCTCATCGACCGTGCCATGGAGGCAGGAGTGACCTACTATGACACCGCCTGGTTTTACCACGACGGAGAGAGCGAGCCTATGATGGGGCGCCTGCTCTCCCGCTATCCCCGGGAGAGCTACTGCCTGGCCACCAAGATGCCCTGCGCCATTATCGACAGCCTGGAGCAGGCCAAGGATATCTTTGCCAAGCAGTTTGAGCGGCTCCAGACCGACTACTTTGACTTCTACCTTCTGCACAGCCTCAGCGGCCGCAGCTGGAAGAAGATGCTGGAGCTTGGGGTCGTGGACTTTTTAGAGCAGTGCCATCGGGAGGGCAAGTTCCGGTGGTTCGGCTTTTCGTTCCACGATGAGTACGAGGCCTTTGAGGAAATCCTCCGGGCCAGAGACTGGGATTTCTGTCAGATCCAGCTCAACTACATGGACCAGAACATCCAGGCGGGCCTGCGGGGCCACGACCTGGCCTTGGAGCTGGGGGTCCCTCTGGTCATCATGGAGCCGGTGAAGGGCGGACTGCTGGCTCAGCCCCCGGAGGAGGTGCTGGAACCTCTGCGCGCGCTGGATCCCGATGCCACGCCCTCTTCCTGGGCCATGCGCTGGGTAGGCAGTTTGCCCGGGGTGAAGGTAGTGCTCAGCGGCATGGGCAGCATGGAACAGCTGGAGGACAATCTGAATACCTTCAGCCAGTTCCGTCCTCTGTCCGATGAGGAGCGGGCGGCGGTGGATGAGACAGCCCGCCGGCTGGCTCAGCGGGTGAAAAACGGCTGCACCGGCTGCCGGTACTGCATGCCCTGCCCGGCTGGGGTGGATATCCCCAAGAGCTTCCGTATCTGGAACCGTATGGCCATGTATCAGAACTACCCTGTCACCCGCCGGGATTGGAAGGGAATGGAGGCCGAGGCCCGGCCCGACCAGTGCTACCGCTGCGGCCGGTGTGAGCGGCTGTGCCCTCAGCACCTGCCTATCCGCGCGCAGCTGGCCCAGGCGCATGCTGAGATCACCGCCTTTACGGAGAAGCGGTGAGTCCATAGGGAAGCACGATGGACAAGCAAAAAACTTTACATCAAAACTGGCCTGATTTTTGATAAAATCAAAGAAATCTGACATATATACAAGAAAAAACGCTTATGTCAAGTTTTAAACTTGACACAAGCGTTTTTCCTTTTTCAGCCTTGCAGAATCACATCGCAGCACTCACGAATGGGAAAGGCACGGAAGTAGGCGTCCTCCAGGGGAATCCACAGCTTTTCAAACCGTTCCAGGCCCTCAGGTCCATTCCGGCCCAGAAGACGTGCGCGGCGGGTAGACCAGGGGACATCCAGGAAACACTTCACATGGTAGTAGGGCTGCAGTTCCGGACGCAGGGAGTACACGCCCTCCACCACAGCCAGTGGGGCAGAAGGGACTGCGATTTCCTCACCCAGGGCATTGGAGTGGCAGTGGTAGGGGCGGTAGTGTACGGTTTCACCCCGGGAGAGGGGAGAGAGTACGTCGGTAAAAAAGCGTTCCGCGTCTACATTGCCGCCCGGCTCAGCCAGCCGCTGGGCAGTCTTGCGCTCCGGGGGCAGGTAGAAGTCATCCATATGAAACAGAGGGCAGCAGTAGAGCCGGGAGAGAAAACCACCCAGAGTAGTTTTACCTGTGGCGCATGGACCGTCCAGAGCCACCAGAGTCTGGGAATGGGTGCGGCGGTGGCGGTCGATGGCGGACAGCAAAGGCAGCAGCCGGGCCAGATCCTGATCCACGACCCGGTAAGCGGGGGAGTAGACCCTGCGGTAGCGGTCGCTGTGGTGGACCGCCGGCATGCCGGCCTTGCGGTAGTCCTCCAGAACCCGATCCACTTCAGCCCGGGGAAAGGGCAGAGAGTAGAGTAAATTCAGACTTTCTTCCAGTGCCTGGCGGTCCGGTGTGACCGTCTGAGCTGTATGGAGAAAGAGGGCGGCCAGAGTAGATGGCTCCAGCCCCTGCCCTTTGCAGGCCGCCAGAGACAGCCGGCACAGACCACCGCCCAGAGGTTCTGTAAGGGGCGCATCGGCGTCACCCTCCACATCGGCCCACTCCGCCTCCAGACGGTCCAGAACAGCCTGGGAGTCCAGCCCAAGATGGCCGGGGCCCATACAGCTCTGATAGAGAAATTTGATGGCGTCCTGAAGCTCCAGTTCCGGATGGCTCCGGACATGTTGTTCCAGCAGAGGGGCCAGTGGGTTCATATGATCACTCCTGAGGGATAAGATTGGCTTTCTCCAGAGCACGGACAATGGCGGGCAGAGCCACGAGCTGCAGGATGATGCCAGGGATGGCGTTAGTAAAGGCGCCTGCCACAAAAGTAGCGAAGGTGAAGGCGCTGCCAGTGGAGGTGAGCAGGATTACCTCGACAATACCCCACACGATCCGGCCGCCGATCATAGCCGCTGCCAGAGAAGCGTAGGTGCCAGCCCAGGAATGGGGCAGGCGGCGGTAAAGCAGGCCGGAAATGAAACCATAGGCGGCCAGCTCAAAGGCCATGGCCAGAGCAGTGGGGAACATGGGAGGGAAGCCTCCGGTGAGAACCGAGCGCATCAGGGGAGCAATAAAGCCAACCAGAGCGCCCCAGGGGCCGCCGCAGAGAAAGCCGCACAGCAGCACCGGCAGGTGCATGGGCAGCAGCATAGAGCCGATCTGGGGGATGTTCCCCGTGAAGAAGGGGAGCACATAGGCCAGAGCCAGCATAAGAGCGGACAGGACCAGGCGCTTGATGCGCAGGCGAGAAGAGGATGCGGTTGCGTACATGAACAAAACTCCTTTACAAAAAATACCGCAAAGGCGGCTTCACCCTTCGGGGCGGAACATACCTTCGCGGTACTGATTGCAGGAAGTGCAGGGGCAAAAAAGGTGCCGGCTTCTGCCAGGCGATTATTAGTATCATACCATGAAGCGTCTGCTGCGTCAAGAGCGGCGCTTCTGAGCCCGTTCCATGGCGTGCTGGATGGGCCGGGAAGGGGTGCTGGTGTTGTTCTGCTGCCGCAGCAGAGCGGAAATCTCTCCCGTGGCCTGCTCTACCTCAGCGTGGAAGGTGGTGGCGGACAGACGCAGCGCTCCGTGGCCCAGAATGATAAGCTGCTCGGCATAGTCCGAGGTGGCTACCCGCACCCGGTACTTTTTCCGGCTGAGCTCATAGGTGGCCTTCTCAATGTAGGCGTCGGCGGTCTCCGCTTCCTTGGTGTATACCACATGGATGTTGTGGTAGTGGACCACCTCGCCCACCCCTCGAGGCACCCGGTAGGCGTCAAAGACCAGGATGACCTGGCACTTGCGAAAACCCTGGTAGTTTTCCAAAATGTCCATCAGCCGCTGCCGGGCGGCGTCCAGATTGTCCTGGGCGATGGCTTTCAGCTCGTCCCAGGCGAAGATGATGTTGTAGCCGTCTACCAACAGGTATTCCGGACCTAACTGCTCCGGAGTTTTGATGGCCTGGTATTCCGGCAGCTCGTCCCGCTTGCGGGGCTTGGGCTGGGGACGCAGATCCCGGGCCTTGATGGGGCCGTAGGTGCGCTCAAAGATGGCCTGGAGCTCCTTGTCAGCTTCCAGGGAGCCGGAATACACCGAGCCCTTCCTGGGAGCGGCGGGACGAAACTCCGGTTCTTCTGGCTCTGGAATATCAAACGTAAGACCGCTGTCCACGTGCATGTACTGGCGGACCTCATTCCATTTGACCACAAAGCCTGCCCCATGGTCGCAGAACACCGAGTCGGCGGGGTTATCCACATCCCGGTCGCTGTCGTAGCCGATGGCGTCTACCACCGCCTGCTGGTCGGGACAGGGGCGGTAGCCGTCCAGGGTGCAGAAGAGCCGCCCTTGCCCCCTGGTGTAGGCGGCCACCTCCAGGGCGTAGTCCCTGGCCTGGGAGACGGGAGCGGAGCCGGTGAGGACGGACTGGTCTCCCATGGTTTCGGACAGCTCCAGGCTGCCTCCCATTCGCTGTACATCGGACATAGCTCGTCCCACCTGCTCCTGAGGCAGCTCCAGCCGCAGCTGGTACCAGGGCTCCAGAAGCACACTCTGGGCCATTTTCAGTCCCTGACGCACGGCCCGGTAGGTGGCCTGGCGGAAGTCGCCTCCCTCGGTGTGCTTGGCGTGAGCCCGCCCGGTGAGCAGGGTGATGCGCAGATCAGTGATGGGGGATCCGGTGAGCACCCCCCGGTGCTCTTTCTCCATCAGGTGGGTCAAGATGAGCCGCTGCCAGTTCCGGTCCAGCACGTCCTCGCTGCAGGCAGTGTCAAATTGCAGACCACTGCCCCGAGGGGCGGGCTCCAATAAAAGGTGTACTTCGGCGTAGTGGCGCAGGGGCTCAAAGTGGCCTACGCCCTCCACGGGCTCCAGAATGGTCTCCTTGTAAATGATGCTGCCCTGGCCGAAGGTGACATCCAGACCAAAGCGGTCAGAAATCAGTTGCTTCAGTACCTCCAGCTGGACCTGACCCATGAGCTGCAAGTGGATTTCCCGGCTGTGCTCGTCCCAGGCTACGTGGAGCTGAGGGTCCTCCTCCTCCAGTTGGCTGAGCTGTTTTAATGCGGTGTGGACGTTTGCTCCCTCGGGGAGCTGGACTTGGTAGGTGAGCACCGGCTCCAGCATAGGCAGGGGGGAGGCACCCTCAAAGCCAAGTCCCTGGCCGGGAAAAGTGCGGCTCAGACCGGTGACAGCGCACACGGTTCCCGCTTCTGCCCGGTCCACAGCTTGAAACTGAGCACCGGAGTAGATACGCAGCTGGTCGGCTTTCTCCTGCCAAACCTGGTCGGGCGGGAGGTTCCCGTCAGGGCGTTGGTTGGTGAGCAGATCCTTCACTTTTAAACACCCGCCGGTGACCTTCAGATAGGTCAGGCGGCCACCCTGAGGATCCCGGGTAATTTTGAACACCCGGGCGCCGAACTCCTGGGGATAGAGCGGGGGCGCGGCATAGCGCTCCAGACCCTCCAACAGCTCGTCCACTCCCTCCAACTTTAACGCGGAGCCAAAGTAGCAGGGAAATACCTTCCGGTGACGGATGAGAGAGACGACATCTCGGTCCTCCAGAGTTCCGTTCTCCAGATACTGTTCCAAAATGCCCTCATCACATACGGCTACATTTTCCCCAAAGACGTCCTGGTCCTGGGCGGGATCAAAGTCCACACAGCCCTCCCCGAAGGAGGCCTTCAGCTTTTCCAGAAGCTCCTGCCGCTGCGTGCCGGGCAGGTCCATTTTATTGATAAAAAGGAAGGTAGGAATATGGTACCGGGCCAGCAGCTGCCACAGGGTGCGGGTGTGACCCTGAACCCCGTCGGTGCCGCTGATGACCAGAATGGCATAGTCCAGCACCTGGAGGGTGCGCTCCATCTCCGTGGAGAAGTCCACATGTCCCGGTGTGTCCAACAGAGTGATGGTCAAATCCTTGAGAGGCAGTACGGCCTGCTTGGAGAAGATCGTGATGCCACGCTCCCGCTCCTGGCGGTCGGTGTCCAGAAAGGCGTCTTGGTGGTCCACCCGGCCCAGCTTGCGCAGCCGCCCGCCTCGATAGAGCAGAGCCTCCGACAGAGTGGTCTTACCTGCGTCAACATGGGCCAGCAGACCCACGGAAAGTTGTTTTGCTTCCATGTGCAACATCCTTGCTTGTTCAAGTATCAAAATTGTACCATGTTCTCCGTCGGGAATCAATCCGTGGAAAATTCGGGATTGTGGGAGAAGGGCGTGGTGTGATAGAATAAACCCAGATATCGCCTGCCCCGCTGCGGCAGAGAAAAAGATGCAGGAGGAAGACCAATGAAGCAGGATATGATCCTTGTTCTGGACCTGGGCAGCCAGGAAAATCCCCGCCTGGCCCGGGAAATCCGTTCCCTGGGCGTGTACAGTGAGATCCACCCCCACGACATTACGTTGGAGCGGGTGCATGCGCTGCCCAATGTGAAGGGCATCATTGTTAACGGCGGCCCCAACCGTGTGGTAGACGGTGTGGAGATCGATGTATCCACCGAGATCTATAACTGCGAGCTGCCCGTGCTGCTGGTGGACCACAAGGGCGAGGTGGGCTGGCCCGAGGATGAGGCGGACCGGAAAGAGGCTCTGGCCAACTTCGTCTTTGGCCTGTGCCAGGCGGAACCCAACTGGAACATGGAAAACTTCATTGCGGACCAGGTGGAGCTCATCCGCCGCCAGGTGGGAGACAAGAAGGTGCTGCTGGCCCTCAGCGGCGGCGTGGACTCCTCTGTGGTGGCCGCTCTGCTCATCAAGGCCATCGGAAAGCAGCTCACCTGTGTCCACGTCAACCATGGCCTGCTCCGTAAGGGCGAGCCGGAGCAGGTAGTCAAGGTGTTCCGGGATGAGATGGACGCCAATCTGGTCTATGTGGATGCGGTGGAACGTTTCCTGGACAAGCTGGCCGGGGTCAGTGACCCGGAGCAGAAGCGTAAGATCATTGGCGGAGAGTTTATCCGCGTCTTTGAGGAGGAGGCCCGGAAGCTGGAGGGCATCTCCTTCCTGGGTCAGGGTACCATTTACCCCGACATCATCGAGTCCGGCACCAAGACGGTCAAGGCGGTAAAGAGCCATCACAACGTGGGCGGCCTGCCTGAGGACCTGAACTTTGAACTGGTGGAGCCTCTGAAGATGCTCTTCAAGGACGAGGTGCGCGCCTGCGGCAAGGCCCTGGGTCTGCCCGACAGCATGGTCTACCGTCAACCGTTCCCCGGCCCCGGCCTGGGCGTGCGCTGCCTGGGCGCCATCACCCGGGACCGCCTGGAGGCCGTGCGGGAGTCTGACGCCATTCTCCGGGAGGAGTTTGCCAAGAATGGCCTGGAGGGCAAGGTTTGGCAGTACTTTACCGCCATCCCCGACATCAAGAGCGTGGGCGTGCGGGATGGCGTGCGGGCCGACGAGTGGCCGGTCATCATTCGGGCGGTCAATACGGTGGACGCCATGACCGCCACCGTGGAGGATGTGCCCTTTGCGCTCCTGCAGCATATTACCCAGCGCATCACCCATGAGGTAAAGGGCGTCAACCGGGTGCTTTATGATCTCACGCCGAAGCCCACGGGGACCATCGAATGGGAATGACGCTTGAAACGGCTCAAACCCGCATGAATACAGGCTTTTTTGCCCGTCCAAAAGGCTCTTGATACTGGATTGATACTATTCGTGTCTGCCCGGTACTCCCAAGAGAATGATCCCAAAAGGACAAGCAAAACCGCCCTGCTGAACGACAAATTCAGCAGGGCGGTTTTTTGCTTGTCTTATTTATTTTTCCGCCACGGGATATAGTATTGGCTTTCCCTGCCATCATCACAAGTAGCGGGCCAGTTCAGTTTCCATTCAAAGTATTCGTCCCTTGTGATTTCCCCGGCGTGTAACTCCTGTTGACGCAAGAGCCATTCGTGCATGAACTCATCTACAAGCCCATAGTTGAAGTAAATGCCCACGGGAGGTCGTGCGGGCCAGTCGTAACTGTCGTTATACTGGACAACGGTTTCTTCTTTGATTTTACCGGGGACACGGACAAGCGGAAACAGGCAGATAGAGCCGGGGCTGTCCTCGTCGAGCCAGAAGAATGTCCGCATGAAGTCCTCAGCACAGCCGGGTCGAATGGTATAGAAGTTCTGGCGGTCTACCCGCAGCGCCTCCGCTATCTTGTCCAGCAACTCACGCTTGGGCACACGGTAATTCGTCTCGTACTGTGCGATACGGTTGTCCGCTCCCTTTTCCTCAAAGCCGATGGCGATCCCTAATTCCTTTTGCGTCATGCCTCGAAAAGTGCGGATTTTCTTTATTTTATCTCCAACTGTCATTATGTAACACCGCCTTTGAAAATAGTATAGCGCAAAAAAGCGAAATACGCAAGATAAAGTTTAACAAAAATGCGAATTAAATTCTTGACATTAACTCTGATGTTAATGTATAATAAGGATGTAGTCATTAACATATTTGCGAAATATAAATGAGGAGGTGCAGAACATGAGCAAGGAACTGTTTGTAAAAGCGGAGGAGGTAGCCAGCGAACTGGGTATCTCCAAGCCCTACGCCTACAAACTGGTGCGCGAGATGAACGAGGAACTGAAAGAGAAAGGTTTTATCACCATCCCCGGACGGGTGAGCAGGCGCTACTTCGAGGAAAAATTCTACGGACTGCGGGACAGGCAGTAAGGAGGGAGCGACAATGCCAGCATACAAAGACAAGGCAAAGGGTACATGGTATGCGTCCTTTTACTACGAGGACTGGACAGGCAAAAAGGTCAAGAAGATGAAACGGGGCTTTCCCACCAAGCGGGAGGCGCTGGAGTGGGAGCGGACATTCCTGCAACAGCAGACCGCCGACCTGGAAATGACCTTTGAGAACTTCGTGGCCATCTATGTGGCGGATATGCAAGGTCGTATCAAGGAAAACACCTGGGGGACAAAAGAGCACATCCTCTACAAGAAGTTGGTGCCCTACTTCGGCAAGCGGAAGATGTGCGACATCCACTCGAAAGAGGTCATGGCGTGGCAGAATGAAATGCTCAACCACCGGGACGAAAAGGGCAAGTCCTATTCCCCAGTGTACCTGAAAACGCTCCATAATCAGTTGAGCGCCGTGTTCAATCATGCGGTGCGGCACTACAATCTGAAAGTCAATCCCGCCGCCCAGGTGGGCAACATGGGCAAGGCCAAGGGCCGGGAAATGCTGTTCTGGACAAAGGCGGAGTACCTGAAATTTGCCGAGGCCATGATGGACAAGCCGCTGTCCTACTACGCCTTTGAAATGCTCTACTGGTGCGGCGTACGGGAGGGGGAACTGCTGGCCCTCACCCCGGCGGACTTCGATTTTGAAAAGCAGACTGTTACCATCTCCAAGTCCTACCAGCGTATCAAGGGCCGGGATGTTATCACCGACCCCAAGACGCCAAAGAGTAACCGGGTCATTCAAATGCCTTCTTTCCTCTGTGACGAAATGCAGGACTATACCAAAAGCCTGTACGCCGTGGAGCCGTCAGACCGCATTTTCACGGTGACGAAATCCTACCTCCACCGGGAGATGGACAGGGGAGCGAAAGAGGCCGGGGTCAAGCGGATCAGAATACACGACC